>NZ_JBSSAG010000018.1:0-57158 GCF_054058395.1 Thermostichus sp. OS-CIW-26
ATCGTATTCTTGACCTATGCGTGATGACAACGATATTCACATGGCCGGCACTGCGTTTTTAAAGGGCGTCGGCTACGGTCGGCGCTATCCTTCCCTGCCCTGAAGGACGGGGCTTGCCGCGCCTTTTGGTCAGGGTGCGTACTCTTCAAACTCGCTCCAAAAAGGCCACCCCCTCCACATGCCCGGTTTGGGGAAAGAAGTCAGCCGCCCGCCATTGGGTAAGGCGATAGGATCCCTCTGCCAGTAGGATCTGCAAGTCTCGCGCCAAAGTGGCAGGGTGACAGCTAATGTAGACGATGCGTGGTGGTCGTCGCAGCTTTAGGGTCTCGAGCACTTGGCGGTCGCAGCCGCGCCGCGGCGGATCCAGCACCACAATGTCGGCAGGGGGCAGGGTCGGCAAAACCTGTTCCACCGTGCCCTGGAAAAATTGGGCTGAGGCGATACCGTTGAACTGGGCATTGTAGCGGGCTTGGGCCACCGCTTCCGGCAAAGCTTCCACCCCCATCGCCCGTTTCGCCCGTTGCGCCAGCAGCAAGGTTAAGGTGCCGATGCCACAGTAGGCATCCAGGATGGTTTCCTCTCCCCGCAGGTTCAGTTGGTCGGCTATCCAGGTAAAAAAGGCTTCTGCTTGCTCTGTGTTGACCTGGAAGAAAGAGGTGCTGTCGATCCAGAGGGAAAAACCGGCAAATTCCTCCCGCAAAGACCCCCGACCGGCAATCACCTCAGTCTCCGGGCCGAAGATGGCATTGGTGCGGGCCGAGTTGAGATTGAGACAGACCCCCACCAGGTCAGGGTAGCGCTGCATCCAGCGTTCGGCCCAGCTTTCCAGATGGGGCAGGCGACGACTGCAACTGACCAAGGTCAGGAGCACCTCGCGGGTACGGCGACCGATGCGCAAACCCAAGTGGCGGAGATGACCTTGGTGACGACTTTCGTCGTAGACACTCCAGCCCGTTTCTTGGAGATCCCGCTTGATTTCCCTCAGGAACACATCCAGCCGCTCGTCTTGCACGGGGCATTGGTTGAGGTTCACCAGGCGGTGGCTGCCCCGTTGGTAGTAGCCCATGCGCAAGGGCTGGCCCTCCGGTTTGGCCATGGGGTAGGTGACCTTGTTGCGATAGCGCAGCGGCTGCTGGGATCCCAAAATAGGGACAGGCTGCGGCAGAGTCAGACCGCCAATCCGCTCCAGTGCATCCCTGAGGATTTGCTGCTTGGTGGCCAATTGCTGGGCATAGCTGACATGTTGCCATTGGCAGCCACCACATTTGTCCGCCACAATGCAGGCTGGTCGCACCCGTTGGGGAGAGGGAGAAATCAGCGACCGAATTCGCCCGACCAAGTAATTGCGCTTGATCTCGGTTATTTGGGCCACCACCTGATCCCCGGGCACCGCCTGGGACACAAACACCACTCGCCCTTGTCCAAGTCCTACCGTGTGGGCAATGCCATCTCCCTGGGGGGTCAGGGCCGTGACCTCCAACGCCAAGAGATCCCCAGGTTTAACGGGATCAGGAAGGCTGGAAGGGATCGGATGTTCCATTAGGCTGTTTCGCCGAAATTCGAAATAACTATAACCATAGGTCAGGTCGTGTTGGCTGGAGTCAGCATTGCCGGAAAAAGCTGTAGCAAGGCAAAAAGCATGTCAGCCGCCAACTGCTTACGGGATTGAAAACCCCATCCAATGAAGTGGTTCACTCCTTGGTCAAAGCAGATAGAGAAGGCAAAACATCTTCTCGAAAAGGAACCTCGTTTTGATTCACGTTCTCCAGCTCGGCCAACATGAGAGGGTTAACCCGGTTTAGGTAGGGCACCAAAACCTGTTGTAGCCTTCGGCTGTAGAAGCGGTGGTAGCTGTACACAGGCGTGGCCGGAAATCCCCGTCGAATCTTATGGGATCCCCCTGCGCCGGGATCAAAGTTGCGGATCCCTTCTCGGATGGCGAGGGCAATGGGCTCGTAGTAGCAAACGTTAAAGTGCAAAAACTTCACCTCCTCCCGACAACCCCAGTAGCGCCCGAACAGGCGATCTCCCTTACGAATACAAAAAGACATCCCCACAATTTCTGCATTCCGTTCCCCGGCCACTAGCACAACTCGCTCCCGATAGTTGGGATAGAGAGACTCGAAAAAGCGGCGATTGAGATATTTGCTCCAGTTCCAAAATTGGGCGCAGGTGTTGCTGTAAAAGTCGTACATGAGAGACAACAGGCGGGGCGTGATCTCCTCTCCTGTGTAAATCTTGAGTTCTAGGCCGCTTTTTTCCATTGCAGCCCGCTCTCGCTTGATGTTGCGCCGCTGGTTGGCATTGAACTGGCTCAAAAAGTCTTCGTAAGAGCGGTAGCCGGGGTTGTGCCACTGGTAGTTGTGGGTGATCCGAGGCGTAAATCCATCCGACTCCAATTGAGTCCGCCAGTCCAGATCTACATAAAGCAAGCTAAACACCGAAATATCCTTCTCTTGGCAAAACCGGTCAATGGCTGCCAGCATCAACGACCACACCTCTGCTTCCGAATACTCGGGATGGACGAGGATGCGATAGCCCGTGGCCGGGGTGAAGGGGGCCATGCCGATTAACTTCGGGTAGTAGCGTTCCCCCAGTTGGCCGGCAACTGCAGCCCATTCTTGGTCAAAGACAAACTCCCCCTGGCTGTGGCTTTTCAAATACAAGGGGGCAGCAGCAACCAACTGGCCGTCCGCCTCCACCAACAGGTGACAGGGCAGCCACCCTGTCCTGCGGCTGGCACAACCTGAGCTCTCTAGGCTGTGCAACCATTCGTATTCCAAAAAAGGAGAGGTGCGCTCCGTTTGCAAGGCGTGCCAGGCCACTGCCGGGATCTCGCGAATATCGTGGCACCAGCGCCATTTCAACCCGGTTGACATTTGCCTGCTCGGATCAGACCAACCCGCCGTGCAATTGCCTCAGCTTGGCTGGGAAAAGGCCCCCAATGCTCTTGCCGACTCAACGCCGCCAAATGCAGCACCTGGCAGGATCCCTGCGCCTGCTTGATTATGGACCACCCTGAAGCGGGGTCGGAAACCACGCTGCTGCTCCTTTGCCCGTCCACAACTTCTCCGGCGGAAAACCACACTTTTGGGTTCTGGTTTGATTTTAATCGGGATCCCTGGGCTCGTAGTAACGGTTGGCCAAATCCAGAGCCATCTGAAACTTCTGCTCGCGGGTGAGGTCAGCCCGTCGGGCAATGTGAGCAAAGCGGTTGATATCTGGGGGCAGGAAGTCGAAAGGACGCTGTTCCCGCACGATGTCCAAGACCAAATCGCAAAGGGCCTGCTGGTAATCGTTGTAGAAGATCTCTCCCAAAGCCTTGAGCCGTCCATCGGGCACCGGATTGTTAAAGTCGATGGCCTGGAGCTCTCCCTGCTCGTCGATAAATAGCTCCACCGAGTTCATTTCATAGCCCAAAACTCGATTGATAATCCGACAGGTATTGATGACTTTCTGGCCCATTTCCGGCGTGAGAAATTCTGGATCAAACAGATATTCGCTGGCATCGAACTTGCGAAAGATATACTTGATCGGAATGATCTTTCGGCCAATGCAGAGGGCGCGAATCTGCCAAGGGTAAGGGGTTTTGACCTTCTCTTGGATCATCATCACCTGAGATCCAGAGCGGTCGTAAAAATAGAGGAGCTGCTCCATGTTGTGGGCTATTTCTACTCCAATGGCCTCTCGCCCCTCCGCCGGCTTAATCACAATTGGCCAGCCCAGATCTTCCGCCATCCCCTGCCAATCGAAAAACTTGTGATACTTAAAGTCCTCTGCTTTCAATGCGGGGGCTTCTTTAGGGGGCAGAATGTAAGTTTTGGGGATGGAGATCCCCAGCTCTTTGACCACCATGTAGGCAGCATCTTTGTTGCGCAGGTAGTAATAAAAGCTAAAGGGGTTGTTGATGAGGTAAACCCCCCGAAAGGCAAAGCCCATGAATAGGCCGATGGCTTGGGGGTAAAGGTAGCTGAAGCGATCCAGGATCAGGCGATACTTGGTGCGGTAATCCAGGTTCACCTCATGAATGGTGACATGTTCGGCCCGGATCTTGTAAGTTTGGCCGTTGCGAGCTTGAACAGGGGGAAGTGCGTTGAGGCGAGCCAGAGTATCGTCCCCAAAAGGCTCGCTGAAGTGCAGGCTGCCAACCCAATAGTCTTCAATCATCAAAGCTCTCTCAAAAGCTATTCCCTGCAAGGGATCCTACGCGAAGGCGCGGATTTGCGCTTGCCAAGTGGGCCAGTCGTGATCCCCCTCCCATACCTCCAGTTGATGGGGGATGTCGTTGCGGCTGAGCACTTCTGCCAGGCGCAGATTGTCGCTGAGGCAGTGGTCGCGGCGAGCGGTGAGCAACTTCAGCTCGGTGTTGCGCCCGCCCAACTGATCCCAGAGTTGCCGGCTCATGTTGGACATATAGGCCAGCGGGTTGATGAAATACAGCTCCTGCTCTGCCCGTTGGGGATCCCAGCCGGTGACAGAGCCGAGAGCGGCCACATCGTAGGGCCCCCCCAGAGCCAAACAACGGCGCACTAGGCCGGGATGCCGACAGGTGAGGTTGACAGCATGGGTAGCTCCCAGGGAAAACCCAGCTACCACCAGAAACTCATTTTGCGCCTCGGCCTTGGCGTAGGGGATCAGCTCTTCTACCCAGTGCCGCTCCAACAACAGCCAACGCTCCCGCCGTTGGGGCAAGTCCAGCTGGCGGTTGAACAAAGTCTCCCAATCTAGGGTTTCCACGCAAAAAGCCTGCAAATAGCCCTGCTCCAGATGATGGCTGAGGCTGGCAATAATGCCGCGATCTTCCACGTCAAAAAAACGCCCGTTGCTGGTGGGCAGACAGATCAGCGGGTAGCCGTGATGCCCAAAGTGGAGCATCTCCATTTCCCGGCCCAAGATCTGAGAGGGAAAGCGCAAGTAGCGGCGAGCGTAGGCCATGAAAAACGGGGAAGGGATCCTCAAGAAATACCCAACCTTTCCGGGGGAAGCATTCTGCTCTGCCTGGTCGAGCAAGGCAAAGGGCACTCTCTGGAAAGGTCCACAAGAGCCACCAGAACAGATGGGAGCAGACCTGACCAACTGACAGGAACCTCAGGAAATTTCCGTGAACAGATCCTTGAGGGCTGTGCGGGCGGCCAAGTGCTTGCGGGTGGACTCGAGAATTTCGGCTTCTCGGCGCAGCCGCCTTTCGGTACTGACCATTTCCAGCAGAGCTTGCTGCTCTTGGGGGGCCCCATGGAAGTGGCTAGCCACCCAGTAGGACAGTTCTATGGGGGTGGTGGGGAGCTGCTCCGGCAACTGTGCATCCCGCTCCATTAGCTTGCCCGAGAGACGCACCACATCTTGAAGGAGAGTGGTAACCTGGCGCACCCAGCTCTGCAGGTCATCGGAAGGGGTGGTCGGCTCATCCTCAATCCATTCCACCAGCCCCACCCGGAAGGGTTTTTCCCGCACGTAATTCAAGACGCGGAAGCGCTGCTGCCCCAAGGTCAAAATGTCCATGCGGTCATCCGGCAATCGCTGCACCTGCAACACCTCAGCACAACAGCCCACCCGCACTGGGGATCCCGTCTGGGGATTGAACATCAGCACCCCAAAGCGGCGATCCGTCTCCAGAATGGTGTTGATCATCATGCGGTAGCGGTACTCGAATATGTGCAGCGGCAGAGGTCGGCCCGGAAACAGCACCACCTCCGGCAAGGGAAACAGCGGTAGCTCGCGAACATCCAAGGAAGAAGAAGGCATAGGGCTTGTGCTTCTCGCTGTACTGAGTCTAGCCCATCTTTATTGGCCAATCTTTATCTCTGCTAAAGGTAGGGGATTGACAGGGAGGGGATCCCTCAAGAGAAGCGGTGGTGCCAGACTGTGATGGCAATCGCCAAGGCATCGGCGGCATCATCCGGGCGGGGCAAGCTGGGCAGGTTGAGTTCCCGGGCCACGGCAGCTTGTACAGCCTGCTTGTCGGCGCGTCCGTAGCCTGTCAAACTTTGCTTGACTTGGGCGGGCGTAAACTCCACCGGCAACAGATGATGCTGGGCCAAGGTGAGCAGGATCACGCCACGGGCTTGGGCGATGGCAATGGTATTGCCCATTTTGTAGAAAAAAAGTTTTTCCAGCCCCACCTGATGCGGGCGCAGTTGGCGCAGCAACTGGCTCAAATCCTCGTGCAGCGTTTGCAGCCGCTCCGGCATCGAGTGTTGGCTGGGGGTGCTGATCACCCCATAATCCACAGGTTTCAACCCCGCAGATCCCGCCAGAATGCAACCAAAACCCATGGTTTCCAGACCTGGATCTAGGCCGAGGATGCGCTGCTCAGGTGGGGTGTCTGATACATTTACGCTGAACACTGCTGAACATCACTGTTCAACTATGCAGCGATAGCACTCTGTTTGTTTCCAAACAGAATGGCGGTATCCCGCAAAGCTTTGAGTAGAATACCCAAAGCGCAGTTTCCGTGTCGTCTTACTACCAATTTTCTGCTTTGCTTTGGCTACCATGTTGGCAGACTCGAAAGTAAACAGAAAGATCAACTGGTAGTAATCCGCACTGAACATATTATACATTATTTTCAGTATAGTTGAGCTTATTATTGACTAGAGTCATGCTCCTCTGTCGGCGAGGGGCGGGGGGATCTGACAAGGGCTATGGCCTGCCGGGTGACTGCGCATGATGGGGATGATCGGTGTGCAGGTAGGTCAGGCCCGAGATCAGGGTGAGAACCACCGCCACCCAAAAACAAGGGATCCCTCCCGGCCACCCCAAAATCAGCAAAGCAATGGCCAGGATTTGGGTTACCGTCTTGGCTTTGCCCCAGAAATTGGCACCGCGGATTTGGCTTTGGTTGACCCGCCAGCCGGCGATGGCCAGCTCCCGCCCCACCAGCAAAAACACGCCCCAAGCGGGGATCCGCCCCAGTTCCAGCAGGCCCAGCAGCGGCGCCAACACCAGCAGCTTATCCACCAGAGGATCCAAAAACTTGCCCATATCGGTTACCAAGCCATAACGGCGGGCCAAATGGCCATCCAGCCAATCGGTTGCCGCCGCCAACAGGAACGCCCAGAGGGCCAACCTCTCTCCCCAGGGGGACTGCAGGCTCAGGCCCAGCAAAACAAAAGGGATCCCTGCCAGCCGCAGCAGGGTGACGGCGGTGGGCAGGTTCACCCACTCCAGCTTGGCACGTTGGACGGCGCTGGGATTCTCCACCTTCGGATCTGGCCTCAAGGATCAGAACTATCAGAATTATCGGTAACGGCCCAGGCGCTCGGTGAGCAGGTGGTAAAACCCCTGGGCATCCACCCCAAAAGCCACCTGAACATTGGCGAGGCGACCACTGGATCCCCAGCGATCCACCACCGTCCGGCCCAGGTTCAAGGGGCTAGCCGTTTCCACCTCGACGTAGCAGGGCTTGAGCTCGAACAACTGCGGCTGTAACAGATAGGCAATCACACAAGGGTCATGCAATGGCCCTCCCGGTAGCCCGTAGCGTTCTACGTCGACCTTACCGTAAAAGGTGAGCATATTGGCCACCGTCTGCCCAACGCGGGTGCCCAGGGCGCGGATGCGCTCAATCCGCTCCGGCGTGCTGAGGACATGTTGGGTGACGTGCAAGCCCAGCATCACCACCTCCGGGATCCCGGCGCTGAGCACGATCTGGGCGGCGTGGGGATCGGTGAGGATGTTGAACTCGGCTGCCGGGGTAACATTCCCCTCAAAGGCGGATCCCCCCATAAACACCAGCCGCTGGATGCGCTCCACAATCCGGGGCTGCTGCACCAGGGCCACTGCCAAGTTGGTCATCGGGCCCAGCAAAGCCAAGGTAACCGGCTCAGGGGCAGCCATCAGCGTCTCGATGAGATAGGGCACTGCATGCTGGGATCCCAAAGGCATCTGGGGCTCCGGCAGATCCGCTCCGTCGATCCCGGTTTTGCCATGCACCTGCTCGGCGGTTTCCAGAGGGCGCAAGAGAGGTCGGGGGCAGCCAGCATACACCCCCATCTGCGGCTGACCGGCCAATTCACAGATCTGTCGAGCATTGCGGCTGGTTTTGTCCAAGGAGACATTGCCAGCCACCGTGGTAATGCCCAGCAATTGCAGCTCTTCTGGCGACGCCATAGCCAGCAGCAGAGCCACCGCATCGTCTTGGCCAGGGTCACAGTCGATGATCAGGGGCACCATAGGGATCTCAGCAGCAGCTCACTCACCCCTAGTTTAGGTTTTTCTCCCGCTCTTTTCCTCTGGCCGGTGAGCGCGGATCCCGGTCAGATTTAAGATAGGAAATATATCTTCATCCTTTGTCTTGTTGCCTGACACCCATCCACTGCGCATCAACCTGTTGCTGGATTGGGAGCCGCCAGCAGGAGAGCCCCTAGCTTGCGAGGACTGGCTACCCCCTGAACGCTTTGTTGTCGAGTGTTTTCAGGATCAAGCTACCTTCCTAGAGGCTCTCAGGAGACAAGACGGCCATGTCGATTGCTTGGTGCTCCTGGTGGATCCCACTCGGCTGCAAGAGCTGCACGATCTGGGCAATCAGCTCTGCGCGTGGGGACTGCTGCTGCCGACGGTGCTGGCGATTGTGCTGGAAGAATCCCACCTGCAAAAGGAAACACCGGAGACGGAAGGAGAGATCCCTGCCACCTCATCTTTGGTGAAAGCATTGCTCAAGCGAGAGCAGTTTTTCTACCACAACGCCACCCTCGTCCGTCCCATTTCGCCACAGGAGCTGAAGGGGCAGGTGCGGGCCGACTGTACCGCTTCGGGATCCCCTTCCGTCTTGGAGCTGCTGGTGGATCGGGCCATCGCCTTGTTTCTGCAGATGTCTCCCACCTGCGGCCTCCCGCAGGGCCCAGCGCATCCCAGCGATCAGCCCTACCTGGCTTACAGCAACCAACAACAACGGCGGCTGGCGGAGAAATTGCGGGAACGGCTGGGCTACGCCGGAGTGTACTATCATCGTGACCCAGAGCTGTTTTACCGTCGCCTCCCGCCCCACGAGCAGCAAGCCCTCATGCGACGGCTGCGTAACCTTTACCAGGCAATCGTCTTGGACTATTTTCAATCTCCCGAGACCGTCAATGCCCGCATCGACGAGCTGGTGGCCTTGGCCTTTTTTGCCGATATCGGCGCTGCTCAACTGCTGGAGCTGCACATGAACTTGATGGAAGACTTTGCCAAACAATTGAAACTGGAAGGCCGCAGCGAAGAGATCCTGCTGGATTACCGCCTTACCCTGATCGATGTGATGGCCCACCTGAGCGAAATGTACCGCCGCTCCATTCCCAAAACCGCTCCAAGGGATCCTTAGATATGTCCACTCGCAAAGCCTATGTTCTCAAGCTCTACGTGGCGGGCAACACCCCCAATTCTCTGCGTGCCCTCAGCACCTTGCAAGACATCTTGGAAAAGGAGTTCCGCGGCGTGTACAGCCTGAAGGTGATCGATGTCTTGAAAAATCCGCAACTGGCAGAGGAAGATAAGATCTTGGCAACGCCGACCTTGGCCAAAATCCTGCCGCCACCGGTGCGGAAGATTATTGGCGATCTGTCCAACCGCGAGAAAGTGCTCATCGGCCTGGATCTGCTCTACGAAGAATTGGACGAAGAGGCTTGAGACAGGCTGCAGGAGCAAGGAGAGTGGGATGAACCAGTCATTGGGGCCTTCTGAGCCAGAAAAGCCACAAGATAACACCGCAGAGGACTCCACCGAACCAACCCCAGACAACCACCGGGCGGATCTCTCAGAGCTGCGAGGGATCCCCAAAAAACAGACGGGCATCGAGGGCTTTGAAGACATCAGTCACGGTGGGCTACCCCTGGGACGCACCACCTTGGTCAGCGGCACCTCCGGCACCGGCAAAACCCTGTTTGCCATGCAGTTCCTTTACAACGGCATCGTGAAGTATCAAGAGCCGGGGATCTTCGTCACCTTCGAGGAAACCCCCGCCGATATCATTCGCAATGCCTCCAGCTTTGGCTGGGATCTGCAGGCCCTCATCGACAGGGGCCAACTGTTTATCCTGGATGCCTCCCCCGATCCCGAAGGCTATGAGGTGAGCGGCAACTTTGATTTGTCGGCCCTCATCGAGCGCATCCAGTACGCCATTCGCAAATACAAAGCCAAGCGGGTCTCCATCGACTCAGTGACAGCCATCTTTCAGCAATACGACCCTGCCGGTGTGGTGCGGCGGGAGCTGTTCCGCCTGACGGCCCGCCTCAAGCAGGCCAACGTCACCACCGTCATGACCACGGAGCGCACCGACGAGTACGGCCCCATCGCCCGCTACGGCGTAGAGGAATTCGTCTCCGATAACGTGGTGATCCTACGCAACATCCTGGAGGGAGAGAAACGGCGGCGCACCATTGAGATCTTGAAGCTGCGGGGCACCACCCACATGAAGGGGGAATATCCCTTCACCATCACCAACGACGGGATCAACATCTTCCCCTTGGGAGCCATGCAGCTGACGCAGCGCTCCTCCAACGTGCGGGTCTCCTCCGGCATCGAGAAGCTGGACGAAATGTGCGGCGGCGGTTTCTTCAAGGACTCGATTATTTTGGCCACCGGCGCCACCGGCACGGGCAAAACCTCGCTGGTGAGCAAATTCCTGGAGCGGGGCTGCCTGGATGGGGAACGCTGCATTCTCTTTGCCTACGAAGAGTCGCGGGCGCAGCTGTCCCGCAACGCCTCCTCCTGGGGCATTGACCTGGAAGAGTTCGAGCGGCAGGGCCTCCTCAAGATCATCTGCGCCTACCCAGAATCTGCCGGCCTGGAAGACCACCTGCAGAAGATCAAAACCGAGATGATGGCCTTCAAGCCCTCCCGCATGGCCATCGACTCCCTGTCAGCCCTGGCGCGGGGAGTGAGCCAAAATGCCTTCCGCCAGTTTGTAATCGGGGTAACTGGCCTGGCCAAGCAGGAGGAGATCACCGGCTTTTTCACCAACACCACCGACCAATTCATGGGATCCCATTCCATCACCGAATCCCACATCTCCACCATCACCGACACGATTATCCTGCTGCAATACGTGGAGATCCGCGGAGAGATGGCCCGCGCCCTCAACGTCTTCAAAATGCGGGGATCCTGGCACGACAAAGGGATCCGCGAGTACCTCATCTCCAACGCGGGCATCCAAATCCGCGATTCCTTCCGGGGCTACGAGCGCATCATCAGCGGATCCCCGACCCGCATCAATGTGGATGAGAAAAACGAGCTCTCCCGGATTGTGCAAAACGTCCAGGCCCTCGAGGAAGAAGGGTTGTGAGCGGTTACAACAGTTCCGTGAGTGGGCGCGGCAACAGACCCGTTGAGTCAAGCGAATTTCCAACACCACTCAACACCGCGCAAGCCCTGCACTTGCGGCTGGCAGGGAGGGATCGGCCCAGACAAGGATTTCCCCGCGGCCAATGGCGAACAGTGGTAACCCACCTACAAATTGGGTAGTATGCCTCTAGCAGTAGCGCAAAGGGCGGGGTTTCCCGGCGTGTTTAGTTTTCTTGGTGGTTTCAAAACCCGAACCATGCTTGGGGTGGACATCAACCCCGAGCGCATCGCCGTTGCCCAATTGAAAAAGCAGGGCAATGGTCGCTATCGTCTGGCCCACTACCACAGCGTGGACATGCCGGAAGGGGCGATGGTCGAAGGGCGCATCCTCGATCCGAGCACAGTTGGCTTGATCCTGATGAATTTGCTCAATGAAAACAAGGTACCCACCAACCTGCCGGCAGCCACAGCAGTGCCCGTAAGGGAGGCCATCGTTCGTCTCATTCGCCTGCCTGCCGACCTGCCCGCCGATGAGCTGCGCCGGGTGGTTTTGGAGCAGGAGGCCGAACTTTACATTCCCTATCCGCGGGATCAGGCGGATGTCGACTACCAGCCCTTGGGTCTCGATCTTTCCCAGGATGGCATTGAGCGCATCGAAGTCTTGCTGGTGGCCATCCCCAAAGAGGTGGTGGACAACTACCTGGAGGTGCTGCAGGTGGCCAACTTGCAGGTGCGCTGTGTGGAGCTGGCCAGCTTCTCCCTCATTCGCACCATCCGCGATCAGCTAACCCAGTACGGCCCCCAAGAGGCCGTGTTGCTCAGCTCCATCGGCTACGACAGCAGCGAGATCAGCATTTTGGTGAACGGGATCCCGCAATTTACCCGCACCGTCAACATCGGCACCATCCACATGCGGCAGGTGCTGGCCCAATCCCTGAATCTGCCGCTTAGCCGCACCGGCGACCTGTTGCGAACTCTGAGGTTACCCTTGATCAACCCCACCGATATTTTGGCCACGGGAGAACAGCCAGCGCCCAGCAATCCCGGTGTAGCAGCAGTAACGCGCGTTGTCTCCGATTTGGCGGATGAACTGAAGCGCTCCATCGACTTCTTTACGAGCACAGAAAGCAGCTCGCCTGTGGTGAAAGTACTGCTGGCCGGAACTGGGGCAAGCATCGGCCAAATCGACGGCTTCTTATCTCAGTCGTTGAGCGTGGCGGTGGAGTTGGCGGATCCCTTTGGCAACATTGTCGTGCCGGATTCAGTGGAACTGCCCCTGGAGGAACGCCCAGCAATGGGAGTGGCCCTGGGGTTGGCGTTACGGGAAGACACCAAGTAGCGGCAGCAGGCAGCGCAAGCTCGCCCAACCGATGGAATAGCGCACAAGGCGGTTAAAGAGATGTACACACCGGAGATCAATTTCCTCAAAGAAAGGCCGGATGTCCTCACCACAGCTCGAACAGGGAGAGGGGCAGTAGCCGCGACTGGGGCCGCAGAGGGATCCCAGAATTGGATCCCGGCCATTGGCCTGGGGGTTGCTGTTGCTGCTGTAGCGATGGGAGCTTTTTGGTATTTCCAAGACAGCTTTTCCCGCCAGAGAGAAACCTTGAGGGCGGAGCGGGCTCGCCTTGACAGTGAGCTCAGCACAGCCAATGCTGAGTTGTCCCAGCTGCAGAATGCCAATCAAGAGCTGCAAACCATTCGCGCCCAAACGGAAGGGTTCCGCTCCTTTCTGGGATCCGTCCAGCCTTGGTCGGCCATCTTGGAAGAGCTGCGGCGCAAGATCCCCGGCCAGGGGGTATGGATAACCAACATCAGCGCTTCCGGGGATACTGTCAATATCCAAGGAGGGGCGCTGGACTTTCCCCTGGTGAACGACTTTTTGCTCACCCTGCTGGATTCCAACTTTGTTACCAGCGCCGTCCTGAACAGCAGCTCCCGGGTGGACGGCACAGACGTAACCGAGCCCAGCGTTACCTACGGCATAACCGTAACCATCCGTACCCTGGGGGATCCCGACCCAGAATTTACCCGCGAGCTGGAGCAGCGGGGAGCGATAGGCTTGGTTGAAAAGATCCGCATTTTGCGTCGAGTGGAGGCGAACTGATGACTGGATCGGTTGAAGGTTTTCCCGACGAACAACTGGTGGTTCCCCCGGCAGGGCCGCCGGTACTGCTGGGCGTGGAGCTGACCCCCATTCGAATTGGTCTTTTGATCGGGATCACAGGGTTAGCCGCGGCGGGGTTTCTGGCCTTCACCCAACTTCGCCCCTTGATCGAGGAGGTACAGGCTTTGGAAAGGGAGGTAGCCAACAAAACCACCCAGTTGCAGGACATAAAGAGCCAGATTGCCAGTTTGCAAGATGTGCCCAATCAGGTCGAGAGAGCTCGCGTGGAGCGGGAACAGATCAGTGCCCTGCTCTCCACCCCCGAGAATGCCGACACACAACTGCTGGATCTCAACCGGCTGGTGCAGGGGCAGCCCAACAGCGAGCTGCGCAGCTTTAGCCCTTCTCCACTGACTCCAGCGTCTTCGGCCAATCCGGAAGTGCCTGGGATCATCGCTCCCGCCATCCAAGTGCAGACCACCCGTGTCGCTCTGCGTGGCCCCTATACGGAGCTGATCAATCTGATGGGAGATATAGAACGTCTGCGCACGCTGTTCCGGGTGAGCAACATCAGCTTAAATCCTGTTCAAGACACAGGGGAACTGGACGCTGCTTTTGATTTGATTGCCTACATCTACAACAAAGACGTTCCGTTGGGCACTGCTCCTCCACCTGAAGGGCAAACGGCACCTGGTCAGTAGCCCAGCCATGCCTTGACTCAGGGGGGGATCCTGCCAGTGCGGGATCCCCTCTGGTTTTCAGAAGACGGGAACAACCGCCGGTTCAGCACGGATAGTGTTGCCGAATCGAAGATCTGGGAAAAATTTCTTCCGAAACGGCTACAGGTAGTGGCAAAGTCCGAGATTTCGGCTTTGATTAGGGAAGCACGGGGTGAACGAGGCCAAAGGCACCTGTGGCGAGGTGAAGCAAGAATACGACTGGGTGAAGGAGTGAGGTGTGAGGATGATGAACCGTCGAGTTGCTTATGGGTGTGCGTTGGGCTTGATCCTGTCCCTGCCCCCATTGGCCTTAGAAAGCCGGGTCAATGAGGCAGCCGCTCAACAGTTGACCTCCGCAAACCCGCAACGCCTCAGCCGCATCACAGATATCCGCCTGGTGCCCAACGGCAACCGCATGCAGTTGGAGATCAACACCGAAGGGGGCGCTCGCCCACAGGTGTTCTTTACCCAGCAGGGACAATCTTGGATCGGGGACATCACCAATGCTCAATTGAGCGGAAGCCAGGGCCGCTATCGCCAAGAGTCTCCCCTGCCAGGGGTGCGCTTCATTGAGGCCTGGCAGTTGAGCAACGACAGCGTGCGGATAGAAATAGCCGGTGTGGCCGCAGCTCCCCAAGGCTTGCTGGCTCGGCGCAGCCCGACGCAGTTGGTCTTCGACTTTGAGGGCCTACCCTCTGCCCCACTGGCTCCCCTAGCGGCGGTTCCCCCTCAACCCTCGTCCAACCAAGCAGCGCCCGGCCAACCGGCGTCACTAAACCGACCTCAGCCCGTGGCTCCTGTTCCTCAGCCCGCAGCTCCTGCCCCTGCCTCCCAACCGGTCGCTCAAAACCCTGCCCCTCCGCAGACAACTCAAGCGGCTCCTCCTGCACCTGCTGTTCCTGCTGCACCCGTGATTTCTCAGGTGCCTTCTGTGGACCAGCTCAACCAACCCCAACTGCCGCCAGGGGTTGTCAATCCTGATGTTTCTCCGTTTCAAGGTCGAGCAATGGCTCCCCCGGCTGGAGATCTTGCCGTTGGCAGTATTATTCCAGCTCCTCCCCCGGTGGATTTGGGTTCAAATGCCAAGATCACTTTGACCTTAAGAGATGCTCCTGTAGGTGATGTGTTAAGCCTACTGGTGCGTCGAGCTGGGCTTAATGTAGTTCTCAATGATGTGCCTCCGGACTTGACGATTTCCCTAGATGTAGCTGACTCACCTCTACAAGAAACATTTAACTTTATTTTGCGCTTGAAGGAGCTTCAAGCGTCTCGCGTAGGGCAAACAGTTTTCATTGGTACTACACTCCCTGGGGTTGGCCAGCAGATCGTCAGGACGTACAGACTCAATCAACTGAGAATCGAAGAGGAGATCCAAAACTTTGATTTAACTGCTGCCGGTGCCGCAGGTGGAGGTGGAACAACTGAAATCACGGCTAGGCAGCTAGGTGTTACTCCGAGTGAAATTAGAAGCAGAATTCTAGCCATTTTGGAAGCATCAAACATTCCTTTGGCTCAGGAATCGGCCATTCAAGCAGATCCAAGAACGAATTCACTGACTATTGTTGCCACACCTACCCAACATGACGTAATAGCAGCATATCTTGCCCAAATTGATCTCAGAAGTCGACAGGTCTTGATTAGCGCCAGGTTTATCGAGATTAACCTTAACGACAACTCTGACTTAGGAGTTGCATTAGGTGGTGCATCTGGAAACTTTGCGCTGGGTTCTGGAGATAATACCACCTTTGGTGGAACTCCTCTTAGCCAACCCGAGGGATCCTCAGTTCCTAACGTTGGTTCGGTTCCGGCTCCAGCAACTGGGGGCTCACTTGTGTTTAACACCTTGAATCGATTACAGCAATCTCTAGCAGCTCGTATAGATGCAGCCATTGCTTCAGGAACAGCTAAGATATTGGCCGATCCAAAAGTAGTCGTTGCCAACAACACCGGTGCGGCTGTTGTGGTTGGCCAAGAAGTCATTACCAACAGGAGAATACAAACGGATCCCGCAACAGGCCAGTCAGTAGTTGTTTTCGAGAAGGGAAACGCAGGAGTTAACTTGCTTATTCAAAATGTTAGGATTGACGATAATGGCTATGTTACGTTAAATCTCATTCCTCAGATTTCATCCATCGGTAGCCAAGTTACTTTGGCAGATGGCACCTTAATTAGCTTGCTGAACCAGCGTTCTGTTGGAACTTTGCAAACCAGACTGAAAGACAGAGAAACCCTATTTTTGGGAGGCTTGATACGAGAGGAGGATCGAGTATCTGTTGACAGGGTTCCACTGCTTTCTGAGATTCCTCTGCTGGGTTCTCTTTTTCGTAGGCAAAATACGATAAATGAGAGAACTGAAATTGTAGTCCTAATTACGCCGACAATTTTGGAGGACTGAAGGAAAATCTTTATCGCTGCAAGCCGCTTTCTTCCTGTTGAGCTAGTTACCTTCCTATAAAGACATCTTGGTTTAAATGCTAAGGTCAAGCTTTTCTTGCCGATTTTGGTTGAGACTGGGATCCCTGCTGCTGAGCTTGGCTCTGGCTGGGGCGCTGGCTTCGATTGACACAGGGTGGTCGCAAACCCATCGCCTTTCTCTACCAGTCCAGGGTCAGAGCTATCCACAGCTAGTCGAGCAATCACGCCCTTTGGTTTGGCGAGCTTTGGCGCAACAATTCCAAGCGCAGCCGCAGCCGGAGGAGATCACCTTGGAAGTACTAGGACAAGCCGGGGATCGGCAAGCTCCTCTGTTTACCGTGCGAATGCCTCGCAGCGTTTGGCAGCAGAACCCCTCACCTAGCCAACTGGAGCAACACACTACTTTCTATCCCGATGCGTTGGCTCTTTTACAACCGAGAGCACCGGTGCAGCAGGGTCAGGTAGAGTTTACTGCTCCCTCTGCAAATGGAACTACATTGGTCTCCAGCAATCCTTCCAATGGCCAAAGAGGGATCCCAATTGACCAAAGTATCCATCTGCGTTTTGATCGACAGCTTCCCGCCGGAATAACAGGTCTAGCCTTTGGGATTCAGCCCCCTGTGGAGGTGGCCTTTGACATTCGGGGAAACGAGCTGATCTTTCAACCTTTACAGCTACTCAGTTACAGCACCGATTACAGGGTGCTCCTGCCCGCAGCGGAAGAGCTGGATTTACAAAAGCCCATAGAATTGACTTTCCGCACTGAACCTCAATACACCTACCAGCGAGATATTAAACCTCTACTGGATGCTAGCTGTGTAGGCTGTCATCAGCGGGCTGGTCGGATGCGGCGCAGCCCCTTGGATAGCTATGCTGCGGTGATGCGTTATGTAACGCCGGGATCGGAAAATAGCGAGTTGCTCAAACCGCGTTGGTTAGCTCGTCATGCTGTTATCCAGCGAGCTGCAGGGATCCCTTTGAATGGAGGGGGATCCCCAGACGTGGATGCCCTGAGTTTCTTGTTCCAGGGAGGGGAGGGATCTGGACCTATGCCAAGGGCCCCTGTGAGTGACCCTCAAAGAGAGTCTCCCGGATCTTTTATCGGACGCAGTGGATCCCCAGAATTGGCCTATATTCGTCGCAACGGCACCGGCATGGATCGCCTAGGTTACTTGAGCGCTGACGAAATTCAAATCTTGCGTACCTGGATTATTCAAGATCAAGCGGCTGAGACCCATCAAAGTTAGCCTGATGGGCTGGAGAGTCTTTACTAGAATGCGTCGTAAAGCCCCTGCTTTGGGCACGGGGATATAAGACGCAGGTTGTCTGAGCAGATTAGGTGTGCTGTACGCATTTTAAGAGTCAAGCTGTGAAAAAGTCGTGAAATGGGCGGCTGTGATCATTCCAGATGAGGTTGAGACACTGTTCAGGTGGTCAGGGATCCCGTCCGGGCGATGAGTGCCAACTCCACCTGATTTTCTTGGGGCTGCTCCAGTTGCACCTCCACATCTCGGCCAAAGAAGCCTTGCATTTTTTTCTGGTAGCTTTCCTGCCATTGTTGGAAGGGAACCTTGGGGGAATCGAACAGAAGCACCAAGGTATACCGGCCATCTCGCAGCTCTTCTCTGTACCCTCTCACCTTGGGCAGATCTGCTTCCAGAGGGCCGCGCAGACCCAGAAACTCCAGGGCATCCTCCAGGTGAGCATTGGCCCCGTAGCTATATTTGGTGATATCGGCGCGGACTTGCTTTTGAATTTCCGTGGCCTGCTGGGCGCGGGCTTGGATCACCTCGAGAGAAGGGGCGGCCAGGGCAGGTACCGGCTTGAGTTCCACTACCTTCATGGTTATCCCTCCCAACAGCAAGGGGATCCCGGCAAACAGGCCGATGAGATTGAGGGTGGGATCGTTGTAGTGGGCAAAGCCCCAAGCCGTGGCGGCAACGCCGGCCAGCAACACGAGAGTGCTCAGGGGGAAGGGCAGTTTTTCAAACATACAGGAGAGGAAGAAAGGCCACCTGAAAACCCAGGCTAGCAGGAAAAGCGCCAGCGGTGGACTTAGCCTCCATTGGGATGGATAATCACAAAATGCCCACCTGGTGTGTTGAGGAGTGGTCTGTGGTTCTGTCCAATCTGTCCAAAACCTCTCGTTGCTTGCGCTCGCTGGATCGCAGAGCCCAGGAGCGAGCACCTCTATTTGAGGCCATCCGCCACTATTGCAGCTTGGATAAGGCTCCTTTTCACACGCCAGGCCACAAACAGGGACGCGGGATCCCTGCCGACTTGCGGACCTTTTTGGGAGAGAACGTCTTCCGGGCGGATCTGACCGAGTTGCCAGAGGTGGACAACCTCCACGATCCCGATGGCGTGATCCGAGAGGCCCAGGAGCTGGCGGCAGCAGCTTATGGAGCGGATCGCAGTTGGTTTTTGGTCAACGGTTCCACCTGTGGCGTGGAAACGCTGGTGATGGCGGTGTGCGATCCGGGAGACAAGATCCTCTTGCCGCGCAACTGCCACAAGTCCGCCATTGCCGGGGTGATCCTCTCCGGGGCCGTACCCGTCTACATCGAGCCCGATTTCGACGCTGAGCTGGGCATCGCCCACGGCATCACCCCAGCTGGCTTGGAGCGGGCCCTAGCAGAACACCCCGACGCCAAGGGAGTTTTGGTGGTCAGCCCCACCTACTACGGGGTTTGCTGCGATGTGCAGGCTTTGGCCTCCATCGCCCATGCCCACGGCCTGCCGCTGCTGGTGGATGAGGCCCACGGGCCCCATTTTGGGTTTCATTCGGAATTGCCCATCTCGGCCCTAGAAGCCGGTGCGGATCTGGTGGTGCAGTCCACCCACAAGGTGATCTCCGGCATGACGCAAGCCTCGCTGCTCCACCTGCAGGGATCCCGTATCGACCCCAACCGGGTGCGCAACATTCTGCAACTGCTGCAATCGACCAGTCCCAGCTATGTGCTGATGATGTCGCTGGATGTGGCACGGCGGCAGATGGCACTGGAGGGAGAAGCCCTGCTGGGCCAAGCCTTGGCTTTGGCAGATCAAGCCCGCGCCCGTCTCAACCGCATCCCCGGCTTGCGCTGTTTTGGCCCAGAGCGTATCGGCTCCACCCCTGGTTTTTTCGATTTCGACCGCACCCGCCTCACGGTAACGGTGACAGAGCTGGGGTTGTTCGGCTTCGACGCTCACGACTGGGTTAACGATCACTTCCACGTGCAGCCGGAGATGTCCACCCTGCACAATGTGGTCTTCATTGTCAGCATCGGCAATACCCAGCGAGACATTGACCGCCTGGTGGAAAGTTTCGCCGCCCTGTCGCAACATTTTCAGGGATCCCGCCCATCCAGAGCGGCAATGGAAAAAATGCAGCGGCTGGCACAACTGCCCCGTCCTTGCTTGCCACCACAACGGCTATCACCCCGGGAGGCTTTTTTTGCTCCCATTCAGCGGGTGCCTTTCCAAGAAGCAGTGGGCCATATCTGCGCCGAGATCATCTCCCCCTATCCACCTGGGATCCCGATTTTGGTGCCGGGAGAAGAGGTGACTCAAGAGGCGGTGAACTATCTGCTGTTGGTGCATGAGGCAGGAGGCTTTATCAACGGCCCAGAGGATGTGCGCCTGCAGACCCTGAAAGTGGTCAAGGCAAGGACCTAATGCTCTCCTAGCGGGCTTATGGACGGGTTTTTGCCGTTTGCGCTGGGGGGAGCAGCGGCAGGGAGTTTGCCGGAGTGCCAGAACGGCGAGCTACCTTCACCCGATCCACCCGTGGCCCCTCCATGCGCACCACCTGAAACTCCATGTCTTGGTAGGTGAACTTTTCCCCAGCACGCGGGATCTTCTGCATGTGGTAAATCAAAAAGCCCCCCAGCGTTTGGTAATCCTCGTGCAGAGGCAGGTTGAGGCCACAGCGCTCGTTGATCTCTTCAATATCTAGCTGAGCCTGGATGAGCAAGGTATTTTCGTCAAGTTCTTGGATGTCCGGCTCCTTGGTGTTGGGATCCGGGCCATCGGAGAGCTTGCCGACGATCTCCTCCACCAAGTCTTGAACGGTAATCAGGCCCGCCGTGCCGCCAAACTCATCCACCACCATCACCATCGGCCAGTGGTGCTGCCTCATTTCGGGCAACAGTTCCGCAATTGGCTTGTTCTCCGGCTCAAAGTGGGCCTCGCGGATAAAAGGCGTGATGGGGCTGTGGAGGTCGATGGATCCCTTGGCCAGCTCCCCAATGACTTCCTTGACGTGGATCAGCCCGCGGATGTCATCCAAAGACTCGCCGTAGACCGGGTAACGGGAGTGTCCTGATTCGGCCACCTCGGCCAGCACCTCTTGCACCGTTGCAGTTTCCGGCACAGCGTCGATGCTGGTACGCGGGATCATCACCTCGCTGGCCACCGTCTCGCCGAACTCGAAGATGTTGCTCAAAAGCTCTCGCTCTTCCGCCTCGATGTTGCCCGACTCCACCGAGGAAGCGATCAACAGTTGCAGCTCCTCCACCGTCATGGTGCTGTAAAAGGAGCTGGCCTCCGGAATCTGGACTCCCAAAAGCCGCAGCACACACCGAGAGGAAAAGCGGGGCAGCTCTACAAAAGGTCTTAGGATACGGCTGACCAAACGATTGAGCCAGGCCAGTTGCAGCGCAATCGGCTCGGAATAGAGGATGGCCAGAGTCTTGGGGATCAGCTCCCCCACCACGATCTGAAAATAGGTGAGCAGCGAAAACACCAACACCACTGCCACCCCTCGAATAAGGGCCGGATCCAGGTTCTGAAGCCAAGCCAACTGCCTCAAGGCCAGAAACAGCGTCGGCGCCACTTGCGTAGCCCCGATCCAGCCCAACAACACACTGGCCAGAGTGATGCCCAACTGGGTGGTGGAGAGGGCATACTCCAGTTGTTCTTGGGCTTTTTGCACAATTGCCGCCTGGCGGTTTCCCTCGCTCGCCAACTGCACCATGCGGGAGCGCCGCGCCGATACCAAGGAAAACTCGACCGCGACAAAAAAAGCGTTGATGACCAGAAGACCGATGACCCAAAGGAGACTAAGAGACGCATCTCCCCACGAAAGCTCGGTGTTGGGGAAAGCAGCCGTCGAGGCTAAAGGGGGGTCGTCCATCAGGGGGAGCAGCAAGACGGATAGACAGCATTCTAGCTCAGACTGACTCGGCCACCTGTCCTCGGCCAGCAGTCGAACTGGTTTCAGCTATCCGTCAACTATCGATGACGCCCTCTCCATGCCCAAAATGCAAGGGATCCCTGACCTTTGCACAACCCAGCTTTCGCAGTTCTCAAGGTCGCTACTTTTTCATCAAGCAGTAGCAGCTACAGCCTTTTCCGGCAACGCTCACCCCCGCCTAGGCAAGGGCACCTCCTGAGTGCTAGTCGTCGATATCGACAATGTCACCGGTAGTGGCATCGATCTTGACTTCAATATCGTTGGTAAATTTCACTTCCCAAACTAGGCGCCCATGTTTAAGCTCCAACTCATCTTTTTTGATCATTTTTTTGATCACGGCATTGGGCACGGCAGATCGAGCGATCCGAATGGCTTCCTTAATGGGGATAGGCGGAGCAGAAGATTGGGCAAAAGCAGCCCTCCGGCTCCCACCCGTCGACAGCATCGGGCTAGCGGGGGACAAAATGCCAAGCAAAAGTAAGGCAGCAATCGAAAGTTTTGCAGGCTTTATTTACAGCTGCTTGAGCAACCACCTCCTTACCCTACCACCCTGAGACTCAAGAAGCCTTGCCACAAGGAGCATTGCTGCCTTCACAAGGAGTTCACCCCCTTTGCGTCATAGGGTGTAGCTGCTCGGCCCCTCTTCAGCTACGAACTGTTTGCTTCTCCAATCCAACCCTCTCGGAAACTGACTGGCTAAACAACGCTGCTGCGGGGGAGGAATACCTCTACACCTATCCCGCGTGCTGCTACTACAGGCAGGGAAGTCATGCCGACGTTGGGGCTACCGGCACTGCACGAATCGGTGATAATATTCCTACCTCTCATTCCTACCCCGGTGGGTGCCGACCATGCCAGATTTTCTGCCCTACGCCTACTTTCAGGGCCAGATTGTCCCTTTTGCCGAGGCGAAGATCTCCATTGCCACCCATGCTCTGCACTACGGGACAGCGGCGTTCGGCGGCCTACGCGGGATCCCTGATCCGCAAAACCCGGATCAAGTTCTGGTGTTCCGTCTGGATCGCCATTGCCGACGACTGAGTCAAAGCGCCCGCCTGCTCTGTTTTGATCTCCCCGCTGAACGGATTGAGCAGGTGATTGTGGAGCTGATCCAGAAAAATCGGCCCTCCACTTCTTTCTACATCCGCCCCTTGGTGTACACCTCCGACCTAGGCATCTCGCCGCGGCTGCACAACATTGAGAAAGACTTTTTCGTGTACGGCTTGGAACTGGGGGACTACCTCTCGCCAGAGGGAGTCAGTTGCCGCATCAGCTCTTGGGCCCGGCAAGAGGATCGCAGCCTACCATTGCGGGGCAAGATCACCGGCGCCTACATCACTTCCTCTTTGGCCAAAACCGAGGCGGCGCAGGCTGGCTATGACGAGGCCATTTTGATGAACTCCCAGGGCAAAGTGAGCGAAGCCTCGGGCATGAACATCTTCATCGTGCGCAATGGCGTGCTGATTACCCCCAGCTTCGACCAAGATATCTTGGAAGGGATCACCCGCGACAGTGTCCTCACCCTGGCCCGTGATCTGGGGATCCCTACCCAAGAGCGGCCCGTTGACAAATCGGAGCTGTTCATCGCCGACGAGGCCTTTTTAACCGGCACTGCTGCCAAGATCACCCCCATTCGCCAGATCGAGCAGTACGTCCTGCCCCCCTCCCGCCCCATCACCGAGCAGTTGCGGCAGAAGCTGACGGCAATTACCGAAAATCGGGATCCCGTCTATGCCCATTGGGTGAAGGTGATCCCTCTGAAAGAAAGCTAGTCCCTAGTCGAGGGGAGAAGCGTCATTATTAAACTGAGCACTCTAGATGGGTAGAGGGGGATCCCTTGCACGAAATTTCCATCACCTGGGCCGACTACCACCGCAAAATCGAGGAGTTGGCCGTCAAAGTCTACGAAAGCGGGTGGGAATTTAACCAAATCGTCTGTATTGCCAAGGGGGGGCTGCGCATCGGCGATACCTTGGCCCGTCTTTTCGACCTGCCCCTGGCTATTCTCTCAGCCTCTTCCTACTCGGGGCCCGGTAACCGCCAGCGGGGGCAACTGACCTTCTCGCGGGATCTAGCCATGACCACCGCCAACCTGGGCAGCCACGTGTTGCTGGTGGACGATTTGGCAGACTCCGGCATGACCCTGAAACGGTCTGTCCATTGGCTCAAGCACCACTATGGCTTCTACATCGAGGAGATCCGCACCGGCGTACTGTGGTACAAGGCCGCCTCCGTCTATCAACCCGACTACTATGTGGACTATTTGCCGGATAACCCTTGGATCCACCAGCCCTTTGAGCCCTACGAGCAGATGACGCCCCAGCAGCTGATGCAGTTGCTACGCTCTTCCGGTTAGTTGAATTTGCTCAAATTGGCTTGCTCGCGGCGCCTGCAGTGTCTAACGTCAGTTGGACTTCTTGGCATGAGCTGTCTACTTACGATTGCCCACCCCCACTGCAAGCTCTGTTCCCCAGAAAAGTTGAATGACTTGCTCGTACAACAGAAACCACCCAGCCCTGGAAAGCTCCTTGCTCAACACAAGCAAAAGAGCAAAATTCGGATCCAACTTTCTAAACCGATATCATGTCTGCAACTTTTTCCAGATCTGAAGGATGAATCGCAATAATGTTTAGAGCAGAAACTGGGTATTGCTGAGGTCTGACCCTAGTTAGCTTATTCAGGAAACGATTGTACGTATAAAACTCATAGCCTAAAGGCTCCAGTATTTTAGCTGTAGCAGTTCCGGTAACCTTGGAGACATGTCTGTTCTCGAAAATAATGATAGGGTGGCCGGCGGCAAGTAATTCTAGCCCACCGGAGACAACCTGCTCTTCTGCACCTTCTGCATCAATCTTGATGAGATCAATCTGGGGTTCACCTCTCGAGCGCCAGACAGAGTTCAGAGTAATGAGATTTACAACCTTTCCATCATTCGATACTTGTTCCGGCCTTTGCTTTGAATCGCCGATAGAGTTGAATACACTAGCTCTTTCTTCTTGTAACTGAACAGTGCCTTCATGATCCCCAGCGGCAGCTTCGATAAGGAAGACAACATCTTCTAAGGAGCTGGCACTTATTGTCTTTCGCATACACTGAAGACAAGAAGCCGTGGGCTCAATTGCGATTACACTACCTGTAGGGCCTACCCGATGTGCAGCAAGGAAAGTGTATACCCCAACATTTGCCCCTACGTCGATTACATTCATCCCTGGTCTTAAAAAGTGCTTGCAGAAGCTAATCTCATCCTCAAACCATTCTCCTTGAGCAAGTAAGACGCGGGTGACGATACTTGAAAACGAAGGTTCGAGGAATAACTTGCAATTTTCGTAGTCAAAGTAAAGATCGGGCTGCGCAGGGGAAGAAGCTGTTTTCACTTGAGGTACAACCTCCCACATTGCAATTTGCTTGACCAGACTTGCTTGTTGATGGGTTGGGTCAAGGCCAAGTATGTGGTTGACTGGTATTAGCCCTTCTATCTTTTTCTGCGAGAGAAGCTCAATCGCTACCGCCAGAGCTGCTTGGTTATCATCTGGATTTATCGAATAAGTTAGGTTCCAAAATCGCATGGCTTCTGGGCTGTATACGACCCCAATATGAGTAGCTATCCATCTGGCTAAATAATAGAGGTAACTGTGTTTCGTGTAAGCATTTGGGCGGGCAGAAACTTCGCTTTCAACCCAGATGGGGAGATCTATCGCTTTGGAAGGACGTAAACCTGCCGCTTCTGTGCACAGAAATTCTAGTAGAGCGTAGGCATCTTCAAAAGCGCGAGAGCGATCGCCCAATACCAATAGGGCATGGATTCGGTTTAGCCAACACGGAACATGATAGGGATCCCTTGCCAAGCCCCTTCGCCACAAAGACAGCGCTTCTTCCCAAGCGGATTGGTGCGTTGAAACCGAAGCATCAGCACTTAGGGATCGAATGAGCTGGATCCCAGCTTGATTCCATTCATCTGGAGTTGAGTACAAGTCGTTGGGGTGAAACGTATAAGTTTCGTGGGACTTACCTTCGAGAATGTGGAAGAAAGCAGCTTCCATGCTACGAGCGTGTTCTCTTGGATCCCAAATCACCGACCAACGGCGAGAATCCTTAATTTGCCTTTTGATCCGATTAATCCACTCTGGATCATTACCCAGTTGGATCCCGCGCTGGATAAACTCTTCTACCGACCAAGTAATGCAGTCTTCAAGACCAATATTTTTGAGCAGACTGTAGCTCATGCGGCCGTAGTAATGGCGACCTACCAAGGTGAGAACTGGCACGCCCATGTAGAGAGCTTCCATAGTGTGGGTTGCGCCTGTGTAGGGAAAGGTATCTAAGACCAGATCCACCAGAGCCAGTTGGCCGCGATGCTCTTCTACAGTGCTGGTTTTGGCTAGAAATCGGACGCGATCCAAAACATCTAATTCTTTGGCTCTTTCCTGATAGCGCCTGATAACCGTGGCAATTTCCCCCGAGCCTTTGACGATCAAGATCCCCTTGGGAACAGCTTTCAGGATTTGCAGATGGGCATCAATACATTCGGGGGTACGCTTGTAAGCACTGGCCGCAGTTAGGAAAACAATATCTTGCGGGCCTATTCTCAGCTTGTTTTTGAAATTCACCTCATCTGCAGGAGTAATGTCCAGATACTCAACAGCACAGTAGCTAGGCAAGCGGATAATTTTTTCATGGTAATCGGCCTGAGCATCTCCGGGAAGAATATAGGGGTCGGCAAAGAAGTAATCAAACTCCGGCAGACCAACAGCATCTCCTCCCAGCCAACCAATCTGTATAGGGGCAGTTCGCAAAGCCGCTATAACGTTGGCATCCTGACTGGTAATGGAGTCCATGAAAACCATAATATCGATGCGATCCTCACGAGCTTTTGCAGCCACCTGGGGAGGTTTAACTTCTTCAGTAAAGAAGCGGAAGTAAAGGTTTTGATGTGAGCGAAACTTTTGATACATGTTGTCATAGCTAGCCACTTCTTCATTCTCTCGGCCTTGGTAGCAGTAGTAAGCAACATCTAACAGTTCACGAGATAAGTTTCGCAAAATGGCTTCGCTGAGAAAGCCTACTGAGTGTCGTTGGAAGCATTTGCCAAGAAAGCCGACTCGCAGTTTGCGACTGCTTGGGTTAGCTCTTTGATAGGCTTTCTGGTTCTTCTGCCAATACTCTGACCAGAGAAAATCTCGCTGGGAAGCCATTAGGCTTAGACAATCACTAAAGATCCTACCGGCAAGCTGCTGGTAATAACGAATTAGGGATCGATCATCAGTTAGGTAGCCCCAACAAACGCAAACCCGGAAGAGAACAACCTTAGCCGCAGTCAAGCTCTCAGGAAGATTTTCGTCACTTACTTCTAGAGAATTCAAGTCAATCAATGTCGATGAAAGAAGATCCATGATCTTCTGGATAGCAAAGTTTACACGTTCGGATCGGGCGGCGTAGATCAGCTTTCCTAAAGATTCTGCTAGAAGAGCTAGGCGTAGGGTAAAGTTCTCTTGCACCTGGGGGCTCTCGGCTGCTGTGAGAAGAGCTTCCCCCAAGGTGGAATAGCCATCGCTGGTAGAGTGCTCGAAAAGAGCAAAAGCTACTTTTTGGAAGAAGTCGTCGACCAGGTTCTCTATCGTCCACAAACCTTCATAGCGCCCCGCCTGCTCGGGATCTGCCGCATGAGCCAGTTGGGCTAGCAAAGCAGCAAATCCTGATTTTTGACTCCCCGGCAGATGAGCTTGTAAGGCTGTGGCCAGCTCAAAAAACAAATCCAAGTAGCCGTCATCCCAGAGTCGGGTGAGCAACTGGGTCAGGAGTGGCTCTTGGGTGATGTCCAAGGTCTCGTCGTCTTCCAGACTGGCCAGGCTCTCTAGCAAAGCCTGCCCGTAAAAGCCTACGGCCAGCTCGTCTTGAGCTTGCAAAGCCTGGAACAGCAAAATCTGAGTATTATCCCGCCGACTTGGTTCCAGCTCGAAGGCCATCTCCCGTAGCTTTAGGCAGACCTGGAGTCCCTGCTGTGGATCCTGCATGCGGCTATTTTCCAGACGGCCTGCGAGGGATAGTAATAGCTCCAAGACCTTCTCGCGGGGCAGGATCCTTGCCTTTACCAGGGGCGTGTAGGATTGGTAGGCGAGGCTTAGACGGTTGGAAATCAAAACTTGCTCCAGCGCCAAAAGGGTGATCGCTACTGGGTCAGACGGGGAAGCCCCTCCATCCAACTGCAGGGGTGGGGAAAGGTCAAAGAAGCCCCACAAAAACTCTCGCCAAGCATCTGCATCTTGCTCTGAGTACAGGGCGGCCAGCCATTCTGCAAAGGCATCGGGAGACTGCTGAAACAGTTGCTTGGCTTTTAGGATCCGGGCTTGCAGCGCAGGGTTCATGGGTCGAAGGGAGAGCACTGGTCTTAATCTGCCACGCTGAGACCGACTTGGCTAAACTACTGACTCTTTTCAGGCCCACCCCGTAAAGATCCGCAATTGTGCTCAGGGGCAGACTGTTATGAATCGCCCTCAAGCGGGGTAAGTTAGCACTGGCAGGTGAGCTGCACAGTTAACTCTCCAGTTTGTCAAAGGAGCAAGTACCCATGAGCGCAAAATCTCGTCAGTCTCTGTTGCGGGCCAAACTGGCTCAGCAAATCCTCTCTAAAGCCAAGGGCTTTACTCTGATCGAGCTGTTGGTGGTGATTGTGATCGTGGGCGTGCTGTCTGCGATCGCTATTCCGCAGTTCTTGAACCAAGTCCGTCGTTCACGCGCTGCTGAGGGTCAAACAGCCTTGACGGCTGTCTCCCGTGCTTCCGAGGCTTACCGCCTTGACACGAGTGTCTACCCTGACTGGGAAAACATCGACCCCAACCAATGCAATAGAGATGACAGGGCTATACCTGACTACTGCGGGGTAAACGGTGACAAGTTCCTGAATGACCCGTGGGAAGCAATTACCCCTATCTACAAAGAGCCTGTGTTTGCGGACACACCTGGAAGCCAGAAGGGTGTGAGGATCACAACGGAGGCTGACACTGGTAAAGGGCCTGCCTACGTCAACCTTGGCAACAACCCTATTAAGTGTGAGATTGGTCTTGGGGATCAAGCCACCGAAGTTCAGCAGAACAGTCCATACTTTGTGGGTCGCTCCTGCAACGTGTTTGACGCTGACTAGTCAATACCTTGTTGCAGATCGCTTCTGCGACCTGCTTGGCTAACTTTATATGACTTGGTCATCTATTTGGCTCCCCATACCGGGGAGCTTTTTTAGTGTTCTATGATGTCGGGAGAGATTCCCAGCTCTGTAGTTTTGACGCAAGATGATCTAGCGGTTGGCGGGCTTGAGTTATTGCCTCTCCAGACGACCTCGACCCAGGATGTGGGCGGATTAAGGGGAAACTTTAAACTGCTTTGGGAAGTTCAGGGATGGAGGTCGATCAACCAAACCTTAAACTGATCAACAGAAACGCTCTCAAATACTACAGCTATCAAGAAGCCTGGAGACGCATAAAGCCGGCATAGGCAGAGGGATTTCTTTTGGAAGTGTGACCATCGTAGAAAGTATCATTACTGACCGCTTGACTTCTCACCTAGTCAAGGTTGAGAAGTTCATTCCTAGTGCCCAAAACTACTCGTTCTAATGTACCCGGATCCACCCCCAGTTTCGCAGTCTTTGGGCAAGGATTGCTACTCGCTTCGAGTTCATTGCTGAGCAGCCCCTGTGCAGAGAGCATGATCTCTGCTAGTTGCTCGCTGGTGAGGGAAGAGATCTTTTCTTGGACTTTCTCTTGGGCCAGCATTTTTGCACTCAGGACGAGTAGATTAAGCCATAGGTCAACTGGACAGAGTGGATACAGTCGCTAGCAACTGTGAAGGATAGTGAATGCGAGTGAGGATCCCCTTCTCTGTGAGGTTTTGGTTGATTGTGAAATCGTCATAAAGTATAAACTTTTGATAAATGTCTACCAGCTCGTTTGTATTTCCTAAGCAGTAGGCATCTCTTGAGAGCAGATGAAAGGGAACTCGAATGGGATTAGATTTTGAGCGCCACCAATAGTCAGGAAAGTTTCCCAGTTGGGCGTATTTTTTGTAGTAGTTCTGAAATCCGCAGTTTAAGTAGTGCAAAATAGAAGGGGATGATGTTACTAAGGTATAATCTTCTGGAATATCAAAGCTGTGTACGCTATTGGGCAAAAGAGTGAGATGGATCCGAGCTGCTGACTTTCCATTTTGATAAGCCAAAAAGTATTGGCTCTTACCGGAGATGCTCTGAAACTCAGCATAGAATCCGGGATCCAAAATAGCAGGGTTTTTCTTAAATAAAGTGACCTCGCGGAAGTAGTCTTCGATCTCAAACGCTTCAGGAGCTGCCTCGTAGTTTAAGAAGTGAACTTGCAGTATATCGTTATCTAGTTGGTCAAACCAGTCTAAAGTAAGCGCCTCGCCGAGATAGAAGAGCTCATCCCCATCAATATGAATAATCCAATCCATACCTTGCTCAAGAGCGAGTTGTATGGCGGTTTCTACGTTAAGGATCTGACGAGCCATGACCTCATAGCCAACATGAGGGCCATATTTTGGGTAGAGAACATTCCCCAATGCTTGTTGGACTTGCAAAGCTTCATCGTTGGGAATAGCCGTTACATCGGAAAACTGAAGTGCTACCTGAACAGCGAGATCCTCCGGATCGTCAAAGAAGATATAGATATGGGCGATTCCGAGAGCAAGGTGATAGCGAATGAACGACTCCAAGCACACCCCTGGATCCCGAACGGTGGTCACAATACAGACTCTGGCCATAGTGGAGCTGCAAGCCTTTTAGGTAAATTGCTTGGATCCTAGCCAAGTATTGACGGTAAAGCGACTATCGGCAAAGGCTTGACTATGACTAAATACCGGCAGGATCTCGTGCAAACAACTGCTGAGGAAGAAGACGATGCTATTGTTGGTCGGGATCACCTCATCGTAGGCTCCATAGAGAATTGGCGGATGGGGCTTTCGTCTTTGGGTGTCGTAGATGCGCAGCTCACCTCCTCGGTAAGGCTTTGGCTCTTTGTGGAAGTAGTACACGCAGCTCACCTGACGGAAGGCTGTTTGCAGGTAGGAATTATCGATGTGGGGGACGAAATAACAACTATCATAGCTGGCAATCATCTCCATCTCAAAGATTTGAATGTCGAAGTTCTCGATGCCTAGCTCAGCGAAAATCTGGGGAGCAACAGCCGCAATTTTTTCCCGCAGCAGGGCTCCATACTCCTGAAAGTGGGCAAAGTCCAGCCGCAGGGAGCGACGAAATTTTAGTGACTCGGCCTCGGTGTTGTTTTTACTATAGCTTCTGGAAGGAACAAACTTGTCCTGGTGGGTAATTGCATGCTGGAGAATGGCTTGGTTGATCTCTTGAGGCAGGAAGTTGTCCAGCTTGATGTATTTACAGGGGTAAAACCGGGTGGGTTCTGAAGGATCCGGCTGAGCAAAGGTGAGGGATACCGGGTTAGCTGCCAGCAGTGATCCAGGGCCGATTGTTTGGATATAAGCAAGATCCTGTTCGGTTAAGACCTTGTGCTGGGGATCCCAAGTGAGGAGATGGATCCCTTGGCCTAGATTGGGCAAAACCTTCTGCAGATGAAAACTGGGATCTATCCCCATCAAATCTAGGTTGGCTTGGGCTATGGCTCCGTAGCGGCAATGGTTGACCAAGTATAGGGCTGAGTCGGCCAAGTAATCCCGCAGTAGCAAAGACTGAAGCAGACAGGTACGGTAGTCCGTGAGTTCAGTCCAGAAACAAACGCCAATCTGGGTCTCTGGGAAACATTGACCGAGATCTGCCAAAAGGGCAGGAATGGGGCCTTCTAGGAGTAGAACCCGTTCTTCTAATCCCAACTGAGAAATTTGGGTTTGGATATCTTCTGTGCTGATTGACTTTTCGGATGAGCTCTGTAGGGGATTCCGTAGAATCACTGCTAACTTTTCAGGATAGCGAAGCATTGCCTGCAAAACAGCTGCGGACTCTTCCCAGCCAATCTGGCAGAAGATTTGCTGGCTAGGAAGGCAGGCTAAAGCCCAATCTAAGAGCTGGGTGAGACTCTGAGCTTGCTCCAGTTCTAAGGCAAGATCCTGTGCGAGGTCTTGGCGCTGCATGGAGAGGGATCCCTGACGTCTGCTCTAGCTTAATGTACCCGGATCCACCCCCAGTTCTCACAACTTTTAGGCCAGGCGCTCAGCCCTTTGCTGCTCCAGTTCAGCCTTGGCAGGCATCAGTTCCCCAGCGGCAGTGGCCCACAGAATCCAGGTGGCCTCCTACCCTCCCACTTCGCTGGGTACAGCCTCAAAACCTCGCTCGGCATGGGTGGTGGAGATGAGCAAGTCCATCTGGCACGTGTGCCGCCAGCTTTCCATGGGTATGCCATTGTCGTAGGAGAGCTCGTCTTGGTTAGGGGCCATCCAGGCAGGTAAACTGGATTCGGCTCTTGCAGACAGGGATCCATGGGGTTGCTTATAACCTATGCTCGGCTTATCGTTTTCCAGGGCAACAGAGATCCCTTGTTGTTGTGTCCAATCCTAGTAGCCTGTAGGAGCTAGAAGAACCTGCCGCTCAACTTGGGGAGTCGAGAAATGCAAGACATCAAGGCCAATGCTCCGCGAATTCTCCTCAATTGGCCAACTCCGCCAGACTATATCCCGCCCCCGCAGCTTTCAGATCGGCAGGTCAGTCTTTGCCCCAAGAGGAGAGCCAAGGGCTTTGGACTAAACTTTGTCAATCTCTCTAAGGAATTGGTGGAGTGCCCAGAGGGAGACTATGACCTCTATGACTTTGTGCAGCAGTCTGAGCAAATTACAAATAAGGAGTTTGACCTAGTTATTGTTTGGACTTCCAGCTTTGACTAGAGTAATCTCCTAAATACAAGGAAGTTTAAATGCCCCACACTCTTGCTAGCTGGAGACACCCACCACTGGGAGTTTCCCATCAACCATCTCTTGGCCTACTGGGCTACTGAAGGCTTTGATTACGTCGCTACTGCCTATAACTTCCAGCATTTGCACTGGTTTGCCGCAGCAGGCGCTGAGAATCTTGCCTGGTTGCCTCTTATCTCCATGCGCACTGTTACCCACGATTGGGTGGAAGATAGAGAAAATCAAGTGGTCTTTATCGGCCAACAGGGATCCCGCCATCCCAGGCGTTGCCGGCTGGTTCAAGCCATAAAGAATGCAGATTTGCCCATCCTCATCAAAACAGCCAACCGCCAAGAGGCAGCCAAATGGTTTGCCCATTCTCTGATTTCCTTTAACTGCAGCCAAAATGGGGATCTGAACTTAAGGAACTTGGAAGTGATTTCTGCAGGGGGCTTTCTGCTCACCGACCAGCTCTCCTTCGCCTCAGGATTGGACGAACTTTTGGCGCCCGGCACCTACTGCGACACCTACAACTCCAAAGCCCAACTCCTGGAGAAAATCCGCTACTACCTAGACCATCCCCAGGAGGCCATTCAAATTGCCCGCCGCGCTTATCACACTTTCGACCAACACTGGCATCCCCGCCACCGCATTCAGAACCTGCTGGACTGGGTGTTTGGGGGAGAGCTGCCGGAGCCCTTTCGTTACTCGCCCCGCTCTAATGTGCGCTACTTTGTCAGCACGGCCAGCTCTGCCTGGATAGACACACGACTAGGAATCTACGAGCCCATTCAAGAGCTGCATCGCGTGCAGGAGCGACTGAGGGTATTTGTTGGCCGAGGCTGTCCTGGGGTGATAGCCGCGGACTTGCTGGACTTGCCGCGGCTGGAGCTGTACGTGGAAGAGGGGTTTGGGGATCCCTGTGCCCTGCTGCAGCAGAAGGGAGTGCCCGAGCGAATTCACGAGGTGAGAGGGGAGCCAGCCAGTTGGCCTAGTTTTGATGCTGTGGTGTGCACAGCTGAGGACTTGCAGCGGCTGGGGCGGCCTGTGAGGGCTAACTTTGCTTTTGTCTTGGCAGAGGACCACCAACTTCTTTTGGCCAATGCCAGTAAGTTAATGGAAGCAGTGTTGCCTGGCTTTGACTTTGGCAAACTCAGGTTTTCGGTAAAGCTCTACCCAGACACCGTTTTTTACGAGAGGACGTATCTTAACTTTCCTGTGTTTCTGTCTAGTCAGGTGCAGACGGTTATCGACATCGGAGCTGGGGTAGGCCTTGGTAGCGTTTGTTTTCGGGGTTTCTGCCCTGAGGCGGCCATTCATTGTTTTGAGGTGGATCCCTTGGCCTTGCACCTGCTGCAGCAGAATGCTCTTGGCCTGGGCAACTGCTTTGTGCATCCGGTGGGGCTAGCGGGGCAGAATAGCTGCAGAACTTGTCGGCTCTGGCCGGAGGATCCTCAAGCGAAGTGGGGAGTGGAGCAGCCGCTCCCTTTCCGGGAAGCTAGGGCAGCTCTCAAGGAGCTGGGTCTGGAGTTCATCGATGTGCTCAGGGTGGCTACAGGTGGAGAGGAGGTGGAGGTGTTGACCAGCTTGCAAGAGCAGCTCAAAGACATCAAGGTGATTTACGTGGAGTTTACTTCTGAGCAAGACCGCAAGCAGATTGACCAGATGTTGGATCCCTCTCATCTCCTCTGGCAGGGGGAGATTTCTCAAGGTAACTACGGCTGTCTCTGTTACCTGAGCAGAGCTTACGTTTAGGTAAAGTAGCTGAACAAAGTAAAAAAATGAGCCACGGAGCGGAACAAATACGACTCTCTCTCAGATCTAAGCTTCCTCTTTAGGTCTACCTGCATGTTATCTTGCCTGTAAAGTCATCTTATCCCCAACTGAACTGACTATAACTGGAAAAAACTATACTGGGCAGACAAGTCAGGAGAATTTCTAGCCATCTTGTAGTAGATGTCAGACTGGACACTTACAAACAAACTTCTAGCCGGGATCCAAGCCCAGCAAGCAGGAGATTTGCGACAAGCAGAAGCCATTTACTCCGAGATCTTGGCGGAGTTTCCTGAGCAAGCCGACGCTTTGCACCTGCTGGGAACGGTGGCCCAGACCAAGGGGGATTTGGAATGGGCAGCTGCGCTAATTGCCGAGGCTATTGAGTTAAATCCTTGCGTAGCTCTTTATCATCACAACTTAGGCGTGGTCTACGAGTCTTCGGGCCAATGGGAGAAAGCCTTATCCTGCTACCAGCAGAGCTTAAACCTCAATCCCGATGCCACTCTTTCCGCCTTTCAAGCTGGCAAGATCCTCGTTAACTTACGTCGCTGCGAAGAGGCGATCCCCCTGCTCAATTCCCTGTTGGTAAACTCGGATCGAGCAGCAGGGATCCCTTTGGAAGAGGTGCATCTGAATCTGGCTATCGCCTACCGAGATCAAGGAGAACACGCTGTTGCCTTGGATCACCTGGAGAAAGCATTGGCTTTGGATCCCCAGTTAGAACAGGCTCGTTGGTTTTATCATCTCTACTTGCCGGCAGTCTATCAGAGTGAGGAAGAGCTCAACTCCTTTCGTGCTCGCTTTGTTGAGCACCTGGATCGTCTTATTGAGGAAACTCCCCTAGAAACAGAGGAGCAACGTCGCACAGCGCTGTGGGCGTCAGGACTGGGAACCAATCACTACCTACAGTACCAAGGCTACAACGACCTGGATTTACAGAAAAAATATGCCCAGTTTGTTCAACGTATAGTCAACGCTTGCTATTCCCAGTGGAGATATCTTCCTCGCCAATCCCAGCCAGAGGATCCCCTCCGAGTTGGGTTTGCCTCAGCTTCCATGCGAGCTTGCTCTTACAGCCGCTTATCTGTGGGTTGGGTTAAGTACCTAAATGCCAATTGGATTGATGGACAGGCTAACTTTGAGCGGAAGTTTCAAGTCTTCGCCTATCACTTGGATCCCAGAACCGATTTCATGACAGACCGGTATCGTCAATATGCCGATGTGTTTCGACACATTCCCACCGGACTTGAGGATGCAGCCCGACAAATCCTGCAGGATCAGCTAGATATTTTGGTGTATTTGGAGATTGGTCTTTCACCTCTTATTCTGCAACTGGCTTCCCTGCGACTGGCACCGATACAGTGCTCCACTTGGGCTCATCCTGTAACTTCTGGACTTTCTACGATTGACTATTTCCTCTCCAGCGATTTAATGGAGCCAGAGGATGCTCAAGAACATTATAGTGAGACCCTGATTCGTTTACCTCATTTGGGCACTTGCTTCGAAAAGCCGGTTTTGCCTCAGCAAAAGCGCTATCGAGAGGATTTCGGCCTGCGCAGAAACGCAGTGGTTTACCTAGCTTGTCAATACTTGGGTAAATATCTGCCCCAATATGACTATCTTTTTGCCGCTATTGCTCAGCGAGTGCCCAACGCTCAGTTTGTCTTCTTGGCTCTGCCCAATGCTGCCATTGCTCGACAATTTCAGCAACGGCTCACCCGGGCTTTTTCCCTGTACGGTCTCAATGCAGAAGACCACTGTCTGGTTCTGCCTGGATTAGACCATCAAGACTACTTGGATCTCAACCGCTGTGCCGATCTTATGTTAGATTCCTATGGCTGGTCAGGTGGGATCACCACCTTAGAGGCCGTTGCGGTCGGATTGCCTGTGATCACTTGCCCTGGAAAGCTGATGCGGGGGCGGCATACCTATGCCATTCTCAAAAGAATGGAGCTGGACAGTTTAATTGCCTCGGATCTGAAAAGCTATGAGGATTTGGCCGTAAAACTGGGATCCGATTCTGAGTTTCGCTACCACATGGCTGAGGAGGTTCGGCAGCGACGCGACCTACTCTTCGAAGATCGAGAATGTGTGGCAGCCCTGGCCCATTTCTTCCTCACCAGGAAGCCCGACGCCAGTAGTGGTTAGCCCACTGCGAAAAAGGGTTTTGCTCTGGATCCCTTCCTGAGGACAAGATGGGCTCAATGGTTCCACTACACTCTGGAAGCTCTTTTCTCGATGCCAGCAGTGAAACAGCTCCCCCAGGCCGGTGCAAGCCTAAACGTGGGAAAATCCTGTCAGTGATCTGCATTTTGCTGAGAATTGCTCAGAGCATCGTAATCTAGAGGAACATTGACATCCGGTGTCCGGAGGAGTGCTTATGCCAGGGCCAGCATCGAATGCTTCTAGAGCTCCGCAGGGATCCCTGCAGAGGGTTTTCTTGGGCCTTTTGGCCTCAGCTGCGGTTTTGGCAGGCTGTGGAGGAAGTGGAGGGAGTACAATACCGCCTCTGGTGAACGTCTGCGAACAAGCCTTCAGTCCAGGCCTTTTTGCATCGATTGGTCTGCGCCGACAGGGGGATAGGCGCAGTGGAACCTTGGGGCCAAATAGCGACTTGGAGATCTACTTCGATGAGAGGGACAATGTCATAAATGCCCGGGAAGTTCCACCTCCCCCTGGCACGTTTACCTTTTATGTCGATGGATTCCTTTACTTTCCTTCTGCAGCCAATGTTACAGGAGTTACTATCCGCCTAACTAGTCCAGTCTTCGACCCTGTGCTGGTCATCTTTGGTCTTGATGTCAACAGGGAGACTGATCCGGAATTCTTCTTCATCAACGATGACGCAAAGCCTGGTGATTTCACCACCTCCGAGCTGACGATCCCAGTACGGCTAGACCGCTGTTACTCAGTGCTGGTGCAAAGCTACTGGGCCCAGAATTCCCGCAGCGTTGCTCCGGGTAGCCCAGGCCGAGGTCCCTATACCCTCGAGGTGGTGAGGGAAACCTCTGCCGCGCCTCCTCCTCCCCCTCCCATCCAGCAGAAGCCTGACGACAGGGAAAACGGCGGTGGCGGAGACCGAGGGGGGGGTGTCGGCCTCTAGCTCTGGCGGGTGAGCTTGATGGCAAAGTCAGCGCTGCCACAGGTGGCTCTGCCGCGAATCACGCGCCCGTCAGGGCTGACCGTGCCACTCCAAGCAACGGTTGGGGTACCGCTACCCCCTATCCTGCCGCTAACAGAAAGTTGGTTGCCGATGAGCTGGCCACTGCGCTCAGAAAAGCTGGGGGAGGAAACGCTGATCTGGTTGCCCTCCTGACGAATGGAGACGGTTTCCTGGACGCCAGCCGCAACATTGACCTTGCACAGGGATCCCTGCCAGATAAAAGATCCTCCCTCGTAAAGCCACTCGCCGCTGAGGGCCAGCTCTGCCGCAGGTGTTGGCGTTGCTGGGGCAGGTGTGGCAGTGGGAGTAGGAGGTGGAGGCGGGGTGGGGGTAGGAGTACGAGGGACAAGCGGGGTGAATCGAGGGATAGGGGTAAGCGTCGGTGTCGGAGTGGGTGTTGGTGCTGGAGTCGGGGTGGGCGTCGGTGTCGGAGTGGGTGTTGGTGCTGGAGTCGGGGTGGGCGTCGGTGTCGGAGTGGGTGTTGGCGCTGGAGTCGGGGTGGGCGTTGGCACCGGAGTGGGTGTTGGTGCTGGAGTCGGGGTGGGTGTCGGCGTTGGAGTGGGAGTGGGTGCCGGTGTCGGAGTCGGGGTGGGTGTCGGCGTTGGAGTGGGAGCAGGTTCGAGTGTAGGTGTTGGGGTTACTTCAGCGGTAGGGATCGGATCCGGTTCTTCCCGGCTATCGCGGATCGTTGGGCGTGGCCACAGCAAAAAGGCGGCCAGCAAAGCCATAACGCCCAGGGATCCCCCGGCCAAAACCCACTTCAGGTTGCTGTCGGAAGGTTGCAGAACCGTTTGGGGGGCAGCTTGCCGCAGAGGGCGAGTGCGGGGAGTATCGGTTCGTGCCGGCGTGGCAGGGCGAGCGACGGGGGGATCCTGAACGGTCGGGAGAGCGTTGCTGGCTGGGATCACTGTGGAGGGCGTTTTGGGAGTTTCGCCCCCACTTTGGGGAGAGGGATCCGGTGTTTCCGGCGGAGCTTCTGCTGAGGAGGGTTCCCGCTCGGTGATGTAATAGGGGATCCCTGCACCTGGAGGAGGGGGAGAGACCGGCTCATCTTCGATGAGATCCAGATCCTCATCGCGGATATCTTCAAAGGCTCCAGAAGCCGATCCTGTATTGCGGGTGGTTTGGATTGGTGGCTTGGGGTCAGAAGAGGGTGGAGCATCCCGTTGAGCCTTAGCGCTGCCGGTGGGCAGGATCACAGTGCTGGCTTGGCCACTAGAGAGTTGGGTGGTTGCCGTCAGGTCATAGGCTTGCAGCAGTCGTTCCCCCAGCTCCCGCATCGTTTGCGGTCGTTCGTCTGGGTTTTTTTTCAGGCAATCCATCACCACGGCTGCTAAAGGGGGTGGGATCGGCTGGGGGGCTGCCTTCGGGTTGATCTCGATTGGGCTTTCGTAGCAATGGGCGTGGATCCAGCTGTGCAGGGAGTCGGTTTCCAGCTGAAAGGGCATGGATCCCGTCAGCATCTCGTAGAGCACTACCCCAAAGGAGTAGATATCCGAGCGGGCATCCAAGGCTTTGCCCCGCATCTGTTCGGGAGAGGCGTAGCGAGCTGTGCCGATAAATCCTCCCCCTTTTTGGGTGCCCAGGCTGAGGGTGTGATCCGCCAGGGTTTTGGCCACGCCAAAGTCGAGGATTTTCAGTTGGGGGATAAGCTTGCCATTTTGAAAAACTTGCTCGATGAAGAGGTTGCTGGGTTTGATGTCGCGATGGATAACGCCTCGAATCTCGCGACCCTCTACCTTGGCCTGAAACGTGTGGGCAAAGTGCAGCCCCTCACAGGCCTGCAAGGCTAGTCGAACGGCTTGTCGAACCGGCAAAGCCCCTTTTTCTCGGATCAGCTTGCCCAGATCCTGCCCCTTGAGGTACTCCATCACCAAGTAGGCCTGCTCCCCCTCTTGGCCGTGATCCAAAACCTTGACGATGCGAGGATGCTGCCCCAGAAGGGTGCTAACGCGGATCTCTTCGGCAAAGCGACGGCGCAAGTCTGTCTGGAAGTCGCCCCGGCTCAGCAGCATGGGGGCATATAAGATCTTGACAGCTACCTCTTGGCCGTTGTTGTGTAAGTCTAAGGCGCGGAAGACGGATCCCATACCACCGCTACCAATTTCTTGAATCAGCTGGTAGCGGTTGCCCAAAATGCGGTTGGTGAGATCTGCGGTCATGGGTTTGCAGCTTGGAGAAGAGGAATTGCAGGGGGAATGTCCATACCATAAACCGAATTGCTGAGGTCTGCATCAGCCTAGGTCGCGGCTGAACTCAGGGATCCGGATTGGGGCCATCTGTTGGAAATGGCGGGGTTTTCAGTTGATTCTTCAAGGTGACTTCTCAGCTAGAAATCGCAGGAGCCCCGCCCTCTGTCCGTAGGACGAGGGTCGGGAGGAATGCGGAAGTTATGATAGAACCATGACCCAAGTCCTGACCGTCTCCTGCAAGCTCAAGGTGTCCCAGTCGCAAGCTGCAAAGTTGGATGCGACAATGGATGCCTTTGTGCAGGCGTTGAACTGGGTCAACCAGAACACACCCGAGAAAGTCGCCAACGCCGTTAAGCTCCAGTCTCTGTGCTACCGCGAAATCCGTGCTCGGTTCGGCTTGTCCAGTAACTTGGCCCAGCAGGTCTGCAGACGGCTGGCCGGCGCCCGTAAAGTTGCCCGACAGAAAAACCGCCCCGTCAAAGCGTTCAAAGGGGGCTTCGCTACCTACGACGCTCGTATCTTTTCGTTCCGCGAGAAAGACTGGACGGTGTCGCTGACCACGGTGGAAGGCCGAGAATGCTTTGAGCTGGCGATTGGCCGTTACCAGAGAGAACAGTTGGCGGGCTCCAATCCCAAATCTGCCACTCTGGTCAAGCGCAAAGACGGTTCCTACTTCATTCAAATCTGTGTGGAAGCGGAGCCATCCCCACCGCAAGGCACGGATAGAGTGCTGGGCGTGGATTTGGGAAGGACGGATATTGCCCATACGTCAGAGGGGGACAACTGGAATGGACAGCAGTTGAACCGAATCCGAGACCACTACTCCAAGCTGAGGGCGGTACTTCAACGCAAAGCCAGTAAGGGCACCCGCAGTTCGCGGCGCAGATGCCGTCAACTGTTGCAACGGCTGTCTGGCAAGGAGAGGCGCTTTCAGGCGTGGGTCAATCATCGCATCTCCAAAGCTATTGTCTCTAGGGCAAAGGCGACAAACAGCGCTCTTGCTCTGGAAGACTTGACAGGGATCCGGAAAAGAGTCAATCAACAGCCACGCAGCAAAGCCGAACGGCGCAGGGCCAACAGTTGGGCGTTTTATCAACTCCGTCAATTTTTGGAGTACAAGGCTCTGCGTGCAGGGGTTGCTTTGATTCTTGTTCCGCCTGCCTACACGTCGCAGACCTGCCACCGGTGTTTGCACATTCATCCCGATCCTGCGCAATCCTACCGCAGTGGGAAGCAGTTTAAGTGTGGACACTGTGGATGGGAAGGGGATGCGGACTTGAATGGTGCGAATGTGATTGCGCTTTTGGGGGCTGCCGTAAACCAGCCTAGAGGCTCGTGGTTGGCTTGCCAACTGCAGGGCTACCGAAAGCCCGCCCTGTGCTGCGAAGCAGTCAGGGTCGGGTAGTTTACATTTACTTAACTGTTACTTAAAAGTTGTAGAAGAAAGCTCTGGCGGGGGCAGTGACGCTCAAGGGAGAGCTGCGGTGATCGGTTTCACCGTCCAAGAGAACATTTTCTGGTTAACTTTGGGGGGGATAGTCTGGATTATCCTGAGCAATCCCCAGTCTGAAGAAGGGGACAATCGACAGGGATCCCTTGATGAGGTCAGCCATGGACTTGGGCTTGGTGGTGATTGCCTACAAAGAGGGGGATCGGGAGAGCAAAGCCGCCTGCCAGAGGTGTGCGGAGCAGTTGCGCCGGCGCGGTGTTACGGTGTTGACAGCTCCCACTGGCTTGCACCACAACCCCTATCCAGTCTTTTTGGAGGCCACCTCGGATCCCATCGATCTGGCGGTGGTGCTGGGGGGAGATGGCTCGGTGTTGGCGGCGGCACGATACCTAGCCTCCTATGGGATCCCGATTTTGCCAATCAAAGTGGGGGGTAGGCTGGGGTTTTTGGCCCAGTCGGAGCGGGTGCTGCAACAGGATCCCTGGGATCGCATTCAGGCAGGGGATTTTTTCTTGCAAGCCCGCATGATGTTGCAAGCCCAGATTTGGGAACAGCCGCAGTTGGGGCAAGGGGATCCCTTGGCCGCCCGTGGAGAGGGAAAACCCCAGGGCCGCCCGGCCAGCGAAGTCTACTATGCCCTCAATGAGATCTGCCTGAAGCCAATCAACCGAGAACGGCTGCCTGCCGCGATCATGGAGATCGAGGTCAACGGAGAGATTTTGGATCAGTACCACGGGGATGGCGTGCTGGTGGCCACACCGACGGGATCCACCTCTTACACTCTGGCAGCCAATGGCCCCATCCTCGAGCCCACCCTCGACGCCATCATCATCACCCCTATTTGTCCCCTGAGTTTGTCTAGCCGTCCTATTGTCATCAGCGGCACAGCCAGGGTGGACATTTGGCCTCTTGCCGATCCCGAAGGGTTGACCCGCCTGTGGACAGATGGCGTGTTGGCTCAGTCGGTGAATCCCGGCCAGTGGGTTCACATTCAGCAAGCGCCTACACCGGCCAAGCTGATGATCCTGGAAAAAGAGCTCTCCTACTTTCGCACTCTGCGGGAAAAGTTGCAGTGGGCAGGTAGCCGCATTTACATCCCCACCACCAACCACCGCCCCGAAGGGGGATAAGGAGAGCTAGAGTGGCGAAGTTCACCACCCATCCGCACATCTCCCATGAGCCTGAAACTTTACCTCCTCAGACACGGCGAAACCCCCTACAGCCGTTCCGGCAGCTTTTGCGGCGCTCTGGATCCCGACCTCACCCCCGAAGGCAAACAAATGGCAGAAGCCTTTGCCGCAGCCTATGCTGGGATCCCTTGGCAGGCCCTCTACGTCAGCCCAATGCGGCGTGCCTTGGCTACCTTGAGCCCCCTGGCCGAGAAAGTTGGCTTGGAGATGCAGATTCGAGAGGGCCTAAGAGAAATTCACTACGGCGAGTGGGAGGGCAAAACCCACGCCGAGGCGCAAGAAGCCTACCCAGAAGCCTATTGGCGCTGGATGACCGAGCCGGCCTGGAACGCCCCTCCGGGGGGCGAAACCGCTGTGCAAATTGCCAATCGGGCCATGCCGGTTGTGGCCGAGATCCAGGAAAAATGGACAGGCGGCCACGTCTTGATCGTCTCCCACAAGGCCACCATTCGGGTTATTCTCTGCAGCCTGCTGGGCATCGACCTGGGTCGCTACCGGGATCGCATTGAGGTTTTGGCCGCCTCGGTCAGCGTGGTCAAGTTCGACCGCTATGGCCCCCTTCTGGAAATCTTGGGGGAACGCAGTTATCTGCCTTCCGATCTGCGGGAAAGGGCAGGTACCTAATTGTTAGAGGGAGCAAGGTTTAGGATTCTTGAGGTCTTTTGGGTCTCTTTTTGAGGGAGCAATCATGGGCAAAAAACTGGGATTAGCACCGGGCAGCGGCGGAGCGAGGGGATGGACTCATATTGGTGTGATTCGAGCTCTAGAGCGGGCTGGGATCTCCGTTGACTACATTGCTGGGACGATCATTGGCGCTTTTGTGGGAGCCATTTATGCAGCGGGAGAACTGGATGAGCTGGAAGACTTTGTGCGAGATCTCAACTGGAAGATGATCCTGTCTTTGTTTGATGTGGTCTTTCCCACCTGTGGCCTGCTGGATGGCAACAAAATTATGAGCTGCTGACAGAACATTTGCAAGAGCTGTGTATTGAAGAGGCCGGGATCCCCTTTTGCTGTGTGGCTACCAACTTGATCACAGGCCAGGAGGTGCTGTTGCGTTCGGGCAAAATGGCAGATGCCGTGCGGGCCAGCATCTCTATCCCAGGAATTTTCACTCCCTTTCACCACGAAGGGCGCTATCTCGGAGATGGGGGCATTGTCAACCCGGTGCCAGTGCGGGTGGTGCGAGAGATGGGGGCCGATGTTGTTGTTGCGGTCAATCTCAACCATGTGGATCCCGCGGATGTGGAGTCGCAACTGGAAGAAACAGAGGTGGAAGAAACCCTTCAACGGCGACAGCGCTTGAATGCTGAAGGAGAAGTGATCGAAGAAGAAGCCAACTTCATCACCCGCATTCGCAAACGCTATCAATCCCTACAACAAGGGATCCAAGAAAAAATTAGCCAATGGTTTCCAGATGAGCCCTCTGGTCCCAATATTTTCGACGTTATTGGCAAGACGTTGAACGTGATGGAGCAAATCGTTACCCGCAGTGTTTTAGCCGAACATCCGCCGGATTTGCTCTTACAACCCAAGCTGAGCCAGTATGGGATCTTCGATTTTCATCAAGCAGATCCGATTATTCAGGAGGGCTATCGACAAATGCGGCGGGCCATTCCAGAATTTCGACAAAAGTTGGAGCAGTGAACCACCACTTCTTCAGCAGTTTAACCTAAAGCTTTGCAAGGATCTGCGCCCAAGCTTTCCAAACAATCTCAGATGGATCCTGCTATCAAAATGGGTCTGAAGCTCACTCAATTGGGATAAATTGCAACAGCGATCCCGTGTGGATGAGATGGGCCGGGGCAGATTTTCCATCCTGGTCGGGATGGGCCAGCAGCACACAGCGATCTTGAGGGGTGAGGTCAAACTTGACAGAGGGATCAGGTTCTCTTTCCAGTGGAGGGCTGAGCTGGGGATCCCCGACAAAAGTAAGTCGTGCCAACACGGTCAGCAGGTGATCTTGATGGGCCAGGTCTGACCCAAAAGGAGTCCGCTCTTGTAACGTAACAAGTGCTACCGGGTAACCTTCTCGCATCAAGTAGAAGAGGATCCCGGCACAGCGCTCTACAGCTCGCTCCAACTTGTCTCGATGGATCTCGGGCCTCTCTTTCTGGGGCTGCCAGCGGTTTTCAAAACAGAGGGTGATGGCCTGGGCTCGTGGACGCTCCAACTCCCGCACGATCAGTTGATCCCGTTTGGCCGAGATCTTCCAGTGGACAGAACGCACATCGTCGTGGGGTCGGTAGGGCCGTAAGCTCAGGTAGTCTCCCTCTCGACCGGGCTGGGGGCGCAATTGGTTGCCGCTGCTGAGCTGATCCCACAGCGCCAATCCTTGAACCGGGGCGAGCCGCGGAAACACGATCACCGTTTGGGGATCCCTAATCTCTACCGCCTTGCGGAAGAGTTCAAATGGGAAGCTGGTGGCAACTTCAAAACCCTGCAACTGCCAGGCTCCCCGCCTTGAAAAAGTATGCTGGTAAAAAGTGTCCACCTTGGCACCGGGATCCACCCGCAAAACATAGCTGGAAGGCCAATCTTCCCGCCTCAGCCCCTCAATGCGTTCGCTCACCTGCAACGAGAAGCTGGGCAGGCGCCGTTTGCGATTGACCAGCGTGAGACCCACTAAGACAGGCTGGCCGGCGAAAATGCGGCTAGGCAACTGCCGGCTGACCTCCAGATCTTTGAGGGTGAGATCAGAGAGGGTGCCACTGATGAGAATAAGGCTGAGCAGCATTCCCAGCAACAAATACAGGGGATTGTTGCCGGTGTTGAAAGCAGCAATACTTACCAACAGGGCGATCCCGACAAACCGCCCCCCAATACGGGTGAAGCGGAAGCGGCGCAGAAAACGAACCTGGCGCCTTGATTCCTGCTCTGAGGAGAAGATCCCCAGGTTTCCCGTCCGTTGAAGTAGTGGAACTAGTTTTCGGCTTCGTTTCCACAACACCGCAGTCCCCTCATCACTCCTTCATCCCCGGCCCCTCTCCAAAGGAGAAAGAGGTCTGGAATCTACAAGCTGCTTCAGTGTAATTTGAAATCACCATAACCAGTGCTACGGGCAGGTTTTTTCTGAGAGGATTTCAGCAATGGCCGCAGCCACCCGCTCTTGTTGACAGGTGGTCAACTCAGGAAAACACGGCAAAGACAACACCTGAGCCGCACATAGCTCGGCATTGGGCAGATCCCCCCGCCTGTAGCCCAGCCCTCGGTACACCGGCTGCAGCGGCAACGGCAGAGGATAGTAAACCCGACTGCCAATGCCCCGCTCCTTCAGACCCTGCTGCAAATCGTCCCGCCGCCGCCCATCCGTCGCCTCAGAACCCACCACCCGCACCGTGTACTGGTGCCACACCGAGCTCCCCCCCACCCCCACCTGAGGCAGAATCAAACCCGGGATCCCTTGCAGCAAGCGGTGGTAACACTCCGCAATCCCCTGCCGCCGCCAGTTCCACTCCCGCAGATGGGGCAGCTTCACCGAGAGAATCACCGCCTGCAGCGCATCCAAACGACTGTTGAGACCCAAATACTCGTGGTGGTACGGACGGGTCTGCCCATGCTCCCGCAGCGCCCGCACCCGCCTGGCCAGTTGGGGATCCCGCGTCACCACCGCCCCCCCATCCCCAGCCGCACCCAGATTCTTGCTGGGAAAAAAGCTGAAGCAGCCCACCTCCCCCCAAGTGCCCACCGGCCTGCCCCCCCAGCAGGCCCCCACCGCCTGGGCACAATCTTCCACCACCGCCAAGCCGTGCCGCCGGGCAATAGCCAGAATCTGGGTCATGTTGGCCGCCTGCCCAAACAAATGCACCACCACCACCGCCTTGGTGCGGCAGGAGATGCTCCTTTCCAGCAGCTGCGGATCCAGGTTAAAGGTGCACGGATCCACATCCACAAACACCGGACGCGCCCCCACCCGGCTGATGGCGGCAGCCGAGGCAAAAAAACTAAAGGCACTGGTGAGCACCTCATCCCCCGCCTGGATGCCCAAAGCCTGCAAAGCCAACACCAAGGCATCGGTGCCGGAATTGCAGCCGACGGCCTCCAAAGAGCCACCCCCCAAAAACTGGGCAAACTGCTCCTCAAAGCGCTGCACCGCCGCCCCGCCGATGTACTGGCCAGAGGCCAGCAGCGCTTCCAGCTGCGGCTGCAACAGCCCGGCCAAAGCGCGGTACTGCCCCGTCAAATCCAGCAGCGGAATCGGCTCCTCCGTCATGGTGCTGCCTTTGGAGAAGGTGGCGGCCACAGCCCATCATCGCGGATGAGAGCCTGTGTACACAACGCTCTGGCCCAGCAGGGTTCTGGGGTTTGTCTTCCGCGGGTCGAGCTGGCCCTGAATCTATCCACCCAATCTGAGATAGAGTAAGCGGGGATCCCCTAGGCTGGATACAGCTTTCTACAGGATGCTTTATGCAGGTGGCTTCTCGAGCAGTTGGCGGCACAGCCCCTTTGGCCCCCCGCCTTTTGGCTCTGGTGCCGGGCGGGATTGGTGACCAGATTTTGTTTTTTCCCGCCCTGGCCAGTTTGCGGCAGCGCTTCCCGGAGGCGGAGCTGGAGGTGGTTGTGGAGCCGCGGGCGGCGGCTGCCTACGAGGTTTGTCCTTCGGTGAGTCGGGTGCTGACTTTTCCGTTCAAAGAACAGCTGTCGTTGGGGGATCTCAGCGACCTGCTGGGGCGGATTCGCGAGCGGCAGTATGACGGGGTGCTGAGCCTGGGCCGAAGCTTGGGGGTCAAGCTGTTGTTGTGGCTGACCGGCATTCCCAAGCGGGTGGGCTATGCGCCGCCGGGGCCGGGGCGACCTTGGCTGACCGACCCGGTGCCCCTGAAGCCAGCCCAGTATGCGGCCCAGATGTACCACGACCTGGTGCAGGGGTTTGGCATTGCTGCGCCGGCGGGGTTGCCCCAGATTCGTCTGAAAAAAGCAGACCTGGAGTGGGCAGAGCAGGAACGCAAGCGCCTTTTGGGGGATGCCGCTCAAGATTATGTGCTGTTGCATCCGGGGGCCAGCCAGCTGTCGCAGGAGAAGGGAATTCAGAAGATCTATCCCTCTGCCAACTGGGTCAAGGTCATCAAGGGTTTTCGGGAGCAGCGGCCGGAGCTGCCGTTGGTGCTGGTGGTGGGGCCAGAGGATGAGCAGCTGGCGGAGGGCTTTCTGGCGCAACTGCCGGAGCTGCCGGTGAGCCGACCGGCGGGGGTGGGGCAACTGGCGGCCTTGATTGGTGGGGCAACGCTGCTGTTGTGTGTGGACAGTGCTCCTATGCATTTGGCGGTGGCTACCCAGACGCCGCTGGTGGCGTTGTTTGGGCCCACCGACCCGCTGCGGCTGCTGCCTTCAGAGGGGCCGTTTCGGGCGGTCAAGGGGGCCGATGGGAAGGTGGAGTCGATTGCCCCCGAGCAAATTCTGCAGGTGATCTTTCCGGCCTAGAGCCAAGGTTTTCGTGGCAGCAACCCAGTCCAGTTTCTCTGCAGGCGGACCGAGAAGCCTTCTAGCCTGGGAGATGTGTCCCTGTCTGCTTTTAGCCGGCGGGAGAGCTTGCTTTGTCACCTTGGCTCTCCTAGGCTTGCTGGCGAGCGACCGTAAGGCAGTCAGCATTGCTGTTGACCGGGGGAACTTCTGCCCTCTTGGGGGAAAGGGGCTGGGGAAGTAGGGGATTCTCATGCGGACGAAGGGACTTGAACCCTTACGCCTTGCGGCACTAGATCCTAAGTCTAGCGCGTCTGCCGTTCCGCCACGTCACTCTCACCCATGCTAGCTCGCCCTCTGGGCCAGGGCGACCTGTAGGGCAGCAGTCTCAGCATCATCGTCATCTCGAATCGGAATCCCGCTCCAAGTCGCGAAAAAGAGGTGTGCTCAGGTAGCGTTCCCCAAAACTAGGCTGGATCATTACAATCCGCTTGCCAGCGTTTTCCGGTCGCCGCCCCACCTGGATGGCTCCCGCCAAGGCAGCCCCAGTGGAAATGCCGGAGAGGATCCCTTCTTCTTTGGCCAGGCGCCGGCTGTAGACCATGCTCTCTTCATCTTCCACTGGGATCACCTCATCCAGCAGGTCGCGCCGCAGCACATCAGGCACGAATCCCGCTCCGATCCCTTCAATGCGATGAAAGCCGGGCCGTCCACCACTCAAGACGGCACTGGCCTTGGGTTCAACGGCCACCAGTCGAATGGCTGGGTTTTTCCCCTTCAAAAACTCGCCCGCCCCCGTGATGGTGCCGCCGGTACCTACCCCTGCCACCAGGATATCCACTTGACCATCGGTATCTTCCCAAATTTCCGGGCCGGTGGTTCTGGCATGGATCCGGGGGTTGGCGGGATTGGTGAACTGGCCCAACATGTAAGCGTTGGGAGTGCGGCGGACGATCTCTTCAGCCTTCCAGATGGCTTCCCCCATGCCGCCGGCGCTACTGGCCAGGTGCACCTCTGCTCCGTAGGCTTTCAACAGCAGTCGCCGCTCCAGGCTCATGCTCTCAGGCATGACGATGATGAGCCGGTAACCCTTGGCAGCAGCGGCCATGGCCAGGCCAATGCCGGTATTGCCAGAGGTGGGCTCCACCAAGATGGTCTTGCCGGGGGTGATCAAACCGGCCTGTTCGGCAGCCTCGATCATGCTGACGGCAATGCGGTCTTTCACCGAAGCAGCAGGGTTAAAGCTCTCCAATTTCACCACGATCTCGGCCAGACACCCTTCCGACTGAGGGATCCGATTCAACCGCACCAGCGGGGTGCGACCGATGAGCTGGGTGATGTTGGCGGCAATTTTCATGGCTAACAAAAAGGAAGCAACCAATTGCAACAGCGGGCCGTAGGCCTTAAGTCCAGAGCACTCGGGGGCCTTGTGCGATGCTAACCCTTAAATCAACTCCCCGGCGCTCCCCTTTCAGTGCCCTTGGCCCAGCATTGAGGGGATCCCTGCATTCCTTGAAGTTTTGAGAGGGAGGGCTACAAAACCCCTCCTGAAAATGAATTAGAGTGAGATCACACCGGAAGGACGAGTCCATTATGCACCTGAGTGACATCACTCATCCCAACCAGCTCCGAAACCTGAACCTGAGCCAGTTGCGCAGCCTAGCCCGCCAGATTCGCGACAAACATCTGCAGACGGCTGCCAATTCCCCGGTCGGCTGTCATCTGGGGCCAGGGCTGGGGGTGGTGGAGCTGACCTTGGCCCTCTACAAGACCCTCGATCTGGATCGAGACAAGGTGATCTGGGATGTGGGGCACCAGGCTTATGCCCACAAAATGCTCACCGGCAGGTACCACAATTTCCACACATTGCGCCAGAAGGGGGGGATTTCCGGCTACCTGAAGCGCAGCGAGAGCCGCTTCGATCACTTTGGGGCGGGGCACGCTTCCACCAGCATCTCGGCAGCTTTGGGCATGGCCATCGCTCGGGATCGGCGGGGAGACAACTTCAAGGTGGTGGCCATCATTGGGGATGGTGCCCTGACCGGAGGCATGGCCTATGAAGCCATCAACCACGCCGGGCACCTGCCCAAGACCAACCTGATGGTGGTGCTCAACGACAACGGCATGTCTATTTCCCCCAATGTGGGGGCGATCCCTCGCTATTTAAACCGCCTGCGCCTCAGCCCGCCGGTGCAGTTTTTGGCCGACAGCCTAGAAGAGCAACTGAAGAACCTGCCCCTACTGGGATCCAGCCTCAGCCCGGAAATTGACCGCCTCAAGGAAACGGTGAAGCTGGTTACCGCCGTGCAAAACAACAAGGCAGGCATCATCTTTGAGGAGCTGGGCTTTACCTACGTGGGGCCGGTGGACGGGCACAACCTGGCGGAGTTGTTGGATGCCTTTGAGTTGGCCCACGGCATCTCCGGCCCGGTGCTGGTGCATGTAGCTACCGTCAAAGGCAAGGGCTACCCGCCTGCCGAAGCGGAACAGGTGGGGTATCATGCCCAATCCCGCTTCGACCTGGCCACCGGCAAGCCCTACCCGCCCACCAAGCCCAAGCCCCCCAGCTACAGCAAGGTCTTTGGCCATGCCCTCTGCAAGCTGGCCGAGCGGGATCCCCGCATCATCGGCATCACCGCCGCTATGGATACGGGCACTGGCCTGGATAAGCTCAAGGAAAAGCTGCCGGATCAGTTTGTGGATGTGGGGATCGCCGAGCAGCACGCTGTAACGTTGGCGGCTGGCATGGCCTGTGAGGGAATGCGGCCAGTGGTGGCCATTTATTCCACCTTCTTGCAGCGGGCCTACGACCAGATCATCCACGATGTCTGTATCCAAAAGTTGCCGGTCTTCTTTTGCTTGGATCGGGCGGGAGTTGTAGGAGCCGATGGCCCCACCCACCAAGGCATGTACGACATCGCCTATCTGCGCTGCATTCCGGAAATGGTGCTAATGGCTCCCAAAGATGAAGCGGAGCTACAGCGCATGGTGGTGACCGGGATCCAGTACACCCAGGGCCCCATCGCCATGCGTTACCCGCGCGGATCTGGCGTGGGGGTGCCTCTGGCAGAAGAGGGATGGGAACCCCTGCCCATCGGCAAAGCCGAGGTGTTGCGCAGCGGCGGCGAGGTGCTGATCCTGGCCTATGGGTCGATGGTGCATCCCAGCCTGCAGGCGGCGGAGATCTTGAAAGAACACGGCATCTCAGCCACGGTGGTCAATGCCCGCTTCGCCAAGCCTCTGGATACTGAGCTGATCCTGCCTTTGGCCGAACAGAGCCGCTTGGTGGTGACGGTGGAAGAAGGTTGCCTCATGGGTGGGTTTGGCTCGGCAGTGGCCGAAGCCCTGCTCGACGCCGACCTGGCAGTGCCCTTGTTGCGCTTGGGGGTGCCGGATGTGTGGGTGGAGCACGCCACCCCCGAGGAATCCTTGGCAGAACTAGGCTTGAACAGCGCCGGGATTGCCGAGCGGATTCGGGCCAAGTTTCAGGCACGAGTTCTCAAGGGATCCCCTGCAGAACTTCCCACTGTCAATTCCTAAATCTATCCTGAATCTATTCTGAGAGGCCCATCCGCCGGTTGAACTGCTCGATAGCGGCTTGCTGCAGAGCTTCTGCAACAGGGCGGGTGCGCAGGAGGATCTGCACATCTCGCAGCAGGTTTTCCCGCCACAGGTTCTCCCGCAACACCTGCAGGCGGGCGTAGTTGGGATCCAAGCGCATGGCCTTTGCCCCCAGTTCCTCAGCCCGTTCGGTTTCTCCCCGAATGTAGAGGGCAGTCGCCAGGGCCAAATAGGGCTCTGCTACGGCATTGTTCATCTCTATCGTGCGTTCCCAGCGATCGATGGCGGCGTCCAGATCCCCCTGCTCATAGTCCACCAAGCCCATGTTGTTCATGGCCGGCCAATAGGCGGAATCCAACTCCAAGGTCTTCTCATATTCCTGCCGGGCCGCATCCCACCGATCCAGCATGAGGTAGGCATTGCCCAGTTGGAAGCGAGCGTTGGGGTTATCCGGTTGCAGGGCCACAGCTCGTTCCAGGGTTTCAGCAGCGGCAAAGTAGCTGCCCTGCCGCAAATAAGCCGATCCCAGCGAGTAGAGAACAGCCCCATCTTGAGGAGACAGGGCGCGGGCCTTCTGCAACGAGGCAATCGCCTGCTCCAAGTCCCCCAGTTCTAGGTGGACGTTGCCCAAAACATAGAGCAGCTCTGAGGAGTTGGGCACCATGGCCACGGCCAGTTGCAGGCGGCGCAGCGCTTCTTCCGTCTGGCCAAACTGGGCCAGCCGCAGCGAGTCGGTGGCCAGTTGTAGCGCTTGGGCCTGCATCAAGCCCCCATTGGGCAGAGGGACGTGCAGCAACACCTGGGCCTGGGCAGAGCTCCACCCTCCCATCCCCAACACAACTGCCAGGCCCACCGACAAGGCTCGCCAGGGCCGGACGGATAACCGGAACAACAGTGGCGGCATGATACCCACGCGATAAACAGGCCATGCCCATGTTAGCTGCAACAGCCGGGGATCCCTACGTCTTGGTGTTCTCTTCTGCAGCGGCCATTTGAAAGGGCTCTTGAGCTGCTCATGCTCTTCTGCCTGTTGCTGAGGGTGCCCCGGCTTACACAGAGGTGGATAGGCCATGGTTTACCAGCCGAGAGCAGCCAAATCAGAGGCGCCGCCACCGCCGCCCCGATTGGGTGAGCAGATCTTCGGCAGCCTTTGGCCCCCAAGTGCCGGCCTCATAGGTGAACAGAGGCGGTGCAGCACCGCCGCCATTGCCGCTGCCGGGCTCAGACTCCCAGGCCGATAACACCGGCGTCACCACCCGCCAGGCCGCTTCAACCTCATCGGCACGGGTAAACAGCGTTGGATCTCCCAACAGACAATCCAGGAGCAGGCGATCATAAGCATCCGGTGTACTCGCTCCAAAGGCAGTCCCATAGCGGAAATCCATATCCACCGAGCGGGTGCGGATCTCTGGCCCCGGCATCTTGGCCTCAAAGCGCAACGAGATACCCTCATTGGGTTGGATGCGCAGTACCAGGATGTTGGGACTCACCTCCCGAGCTGCCGATTGGAACAGGGAAAGGGGCACCTGCTTAAAGTGAATGGCCACCTCCGAAACCTTCTTGGGCAGGCGTTTCCCAGTGCGCAAGTAGAAGGGCACCCCCTTCCACCGCCAAGTATCACACTCCAGTTTCAGAGCGACGTAGGTGGGGGTTTTGGACTGGGGATTGACATTGGGCTCCTGCCGATAGCCCAGCACCGGCTTGCCGGCAATCCAGCCAGGGCCGTACTGCGCCCGCACCGCTGCGGCTGCCACATTGCGGGGATCCGCTAGGCGGGTGGCCTGCAGCACCTTGGTCTTTTCGTTGCGCACCCCATCGCTGCGCAGTGAGACAGGTGGCTCCATGGCCGTCAGGCAATAGATCTGCATTAGGTGGTTTTGCACCATGTCTCGCAGGGCGCCGGCAGTGTCGTAGTAGCCGGCCCGATCCTCCACCCCCACGGTTTCCGCTACGGTGATCTGCACATGGTCGATGTAGTTGCGGTTCCAGAGGGGCTCGAAAATGGCGTTGGCAAAGCGGAAGACCAGCAGGTTTTGCACCGTCTCTTTGCCCAAGTAGTGATCAATGCGGTAGATCTGCTCTTCCTGGCAAATTCGCTGCACAAGGCGGTTGAGTTCCTGGGCCGAGGTGAGGTCGTGGCCAAAGGGCTTTTCGATCACCACCCGCGTTTTGGTCGGATCGGCCACCATGCCAGCTGCCCCCAGCTGTTGGATGGCCTGGGCATAGAAGTCCGGCGCCACCGCCAGATAGAACACTCGGTTGCCGCGGGTGCCCCGCTCTTCGTCCAGCTGGCTGAGCAGCTGCTTTAGGCGCAGATAGCTCTCAGCATCTCCGATATCGAGGCGGCAATAGAACAGGCGGCTGGCGAAGTCCTTCCAGAGGGCCTCCGGCCCCAAGTCCTGGGGGGCAAACTCCTGCACGGCAGCCCGCATTTTTTCCCGATAAACCTCGTGAGTCCAATCGCGGCGGGCCACCCCCACCAAGGTAAACTCCGGCGGCAGCCGTCGCTGCACAAACAGCCGATAGTAGGCCGGGATCAGCTTGCGGGCGGCCAGATCCCCAGAAGCGCCAAACTGCACCACAATACAGGGATCCGGGGTGCGTTCTTGGTTGAGACCAACGCGAAGGGGGTTTTCTGCCAGGGTTACCATAGGCCAGCTTGGCTCAAAGAGAAGGATTGGGAAGAACCTAGGGCACCAGAGAACCCTCCAGGCAGCGCAGCACTTCTTCCACGTTCTCGCGGCTGCCGATGATAAGGGGCACCCGTTGGTGGAGAGATTGGGGGACGATGTCTAGGATGGCCTCGGTGCCAGTGGTGGCCGCCCCGCCCGCCTGCTCGGCCAGAAAAGCCAGGGGGTTGGCCTCGTACATCAGGCGCAGCTTGCCCTCCGGTTTTTTCTGGGTGCCGGGATAGAGGTAAACTCCGCCCTGCAGGAGAATGCGGTGAAAATCCGCCACCAGAGCGCCGCTGTAACGGGAGATGTAGCCATCGCGGCGGTGAACATACCGGACATAGTTCTGGATCCCTTCGCTCCACTGGCAAAAATAGCCCTCGTTGAGGCTGTAGACGGAACCGCGTTCAGGAATGCGGATGTCGCTGCGGGAGAGGATAAATTCCCCCAAGCTGGGATCCAACGTAAAACCGTGTACCCCCTTGCCGACGGAATAGACCAATTGGGTGCTGGGGCCGTAGAGAATATATCCCGCAGCCAGTTGGCGACGGCCCGGTTGCAGCAGGTCTTGGTTGTCCGCTTCCGGGCGATCCTCAAGAGGGTGAAGGACGGAGAAGATGGAGCCGACGCTGAGGTTGGCGTCAATGTTGGAGGATCCATCCAGGGGATCGATCATCAGGGCCAGGCGGCTGAGGGAGCAGTTTTCCGGCAGGCGAGCCGGGGTTTTCATCTCTTCCGAGACCAGCCGACACACCAGGCCCGTTTGCTCCAAAGCGCGAATGAAGGCCCGGTTGGCATAGTCATCCATCTGTTGCTGTTCTTCCCCTTGGACATTGAGGCTGCCGGTAACCCCCAGCGCCCCTTCGATCAGTCCTGCCTGACTCAGCCGCCGGGCGATCATCTTGCCGGCCAGGGCAATGCGGTTCATCAGGGCGCTGAAGTCTTGGGCCTCTGCCGTAAAACTGCCAAACTGCTGCAAAACATGACGGGAGAGGGTGAGCACATCCCGCGACATCTCCTGTGAGGACTCTGTCCCGCCAACGCGGTCGGCACTGCTGGGCACTGCAGGCGAGGGGAGAGGAGAGCTGAGAACCATACGAGGCTTCGCCAACACGAAGGGGAAACACCAACACCCAGGATCCCTGGCCCCCATGTCTTGACTCGGTCTCGCTAACGCGATTGGAACCTGGGATCCCTTCTATTAGGTAGGCTGGCCGATTCCTGGCGCAGGTGCAGACAACTTACAGAGTTGCTTCAGATTTGGTCGGATCCCTCTTGCCGGCAGAGCTAGTGTCCCCCCGAAGAGAGGCGGTAGGATGAGTTCTAGCCGTTTTCTTCCTTGCCCACTTCCTCTCGATTCCCTCTGGCAATGATGGCCAATTCCCCTTTCCCGCTGCGCAGCCAAGTGGTTACCCAGGGAGTACAGCGCTCCCCCAACCGCGCCATGCTCAGGGCCGTAGGCTTTCGCGACGAAGACTTCGGCAAGCCCATTGTCGGCATTGCCAACGCCCACAGCACCCTCACCCCCTGCAACATGGGGATCCAAACTCTGGCGGAGCGGGCGGAGGCGGCTTTGAGAACGGCGGGCTGTATGCCCCAGGTGTTCGGCACCATCACCATTAGCGACGGCATCTCGATGGGCACGGAGGGGATGAAATACTCCCTGGTGTCGCGGGAAGTGATTGCCGATTCCATCGAGACGGTGGTCAACGGCCAGAGCATGGATGGCCTCTTGGCCATTGGCGGCTGCGACAAGAACATGCCGGGGGCGATGATCGCCATGGCCCGCCTCAATGTACCCTCGATCTTCGTCTACGGCGGCACCATCAAGCCGGGTCACTACAATGGCCGCGACCTCACCATCGTCAGCGCTTTTGAAGCCGTAGGGGAGTTCAGCGCCGGGCGCATCTCCGAGGAAGAGCTGCTGGCGGTGGAGCGCCATGCCTGTCCTGGTGCGGGATCCTGCGGCGGCATGTACACGGCCAACACCATGTCCAGCGCGTTTGAGGCCATGGGGATGAGCCTGCCCTACTCCTCCACCATGGCTGCAGAAGACGAAGAGAAAGCCGAAAGTGCCGCCCAATCGGCCAAGGTCTTGGCAGAGGCCATCAAAGCCAACATCCGCCCCCGCGACATCATCACCCGTAAAAGCATTGAAAATGCCATCTCGGTGATCATGGCCGTAGGGGGATCCACCAACGCCGTGCTCCACTTTCTGGCCATTGCCCATGCGGCAGAAGTGCCCCTGGCGCTAGATGATTTCGAGACCATTCGTGCTCGCGTGCCTGTCCTCTGCGATCTCAAGCCTTCAGGGCGGTTTGTGGCCACCGACCTGCACCGGGCCGGCGGGATCCCCCAGGTGATGAAAATGCTGCTCAACCACGGCCTGCTGCACGGGGACTGCCTCACCATCTCCGGCCAGACCATCGTCGAAGTCCTGCGGGATGTGCCGGACGAGCCTAGCCCGGATCAGGAGGTGATCCGCCCTTGGCACAGCCCCCTGTATCCCCAAGGGCATCTGGCCATCCTCAAGGGGAATCTGGCTCCCGAAGGAGCAGTAGCCAAGATTACCGGCGTCAAGAACCCGAAAATTACCGGGCCGGCGCGGGTCTTCGATTCAGAGGAGTCCTGCCTGCAGGCCATCCTCTCCGGCCAAATCCGAGCAGGGGATGTGGTGGTCATCCGCTACGAAGGCCCCAAAGGTGGCCCCGGCATGCGGGAGATGCTCTCGCCCACTTCGGCCATCATCGGCGCCGGCTTGGGAGATAGCGTTGGCCTGATCACCGATGGCCGCTTCTCCGGCGGCACCTACGGCATGGTAGTGGGCCATGTGGCTCCCGAAGCCTATGTGGGGGGCACGATTGCCCTGGTGGAAGAAGGGGATCTCATCACCATTGATGCCCCGGCTCGCCAGTTGCACTTGCACGTGAGCGAAGAAGAGCTGGCCCGCCGCCGCGCCCGCTGGTCTCCTCCTGAGCCTCGCTACAAACGGGGCACCCTAGCCAAGTACGCCAAGCTGGTCTCCAGCAGCAGCTTGGGAGCAGTGACGGATTTGAACCTGTGGGATTAATTTCCCTCACCCCCGGCTCGTCTCCCAGAGAGAGAATTGGTACTTGAGAGATAGCTCCAGATTCGTAAACTACCCGACCCTGACTGCTTCGCAGTACAGGGCGGGCTTTCGGTAGCCCTGCAGTTGGCAAGCCAACCACGAACCTCTAGGCTGGTTT
>NZ_JBSSAG010000019.1:0-55778 GCF_054058395.1 Thermostichus sp. OS-CIW-26
ACTCCGTCCCGCTAACGCGAATGGAAACAAACAGAATGCTATCGCTGCATAGTTGAACAGTGATGTTCAGCAGTGTTCAGCGTAAATGTATCAGCCTTCACCTTCTCCTTCTCCAGAAGGACGGTCTCCTGCAGAACCCAAGCCGGAGTCCAGCCCCGAGGCTCAGGAGAGTGAGGCTACAGAGTCTCCTAAGCCAGAATCCCCAGCCCCCCAGCCAGGGGATCCCGGCGGACCGACTCCTTCTCCTTCCCCCAGCCCCTAGGGAAAACTCGATCCAGACCTCGAACAGGCTCAATAGTGTTTTAAGAGCTTCCGATCCCTTAATACCTACTAAATCTAGTGGGCACAAGCGGGGCAGGATGTTAAGCTACTGCCAGTTGCGACTGGATGGGATCCATGAGCTCAACCTTGCAGCCGTTCCTGCATTTGTTGCAGAGGAGTTCCTTTTGGGGGGTGTTGATAGCCGGTGCCGTTACCCCGGTTGCTGCTCAGCAGTTCGAGTTCACCCCTCAGCCGGTGCCCCCCAGGGGGGATCCCGTCCCTACCCTGCCCTTGCTGAGCCCTCCGCCCTCCCCCGGCTCTGCCACGGCCCTGCCACCGATACCTCAGGTGCCGCAAATGCCGCTGGATCCCACGGCTCCGGCCTTGGATCCGATCCCGGTGGTGCCCGTTCAAGCGGCCCCAGGTGGACACCCCCCCCAAGGCGAGGCCTATTCCTATCAACGTCGGCCCGACCTCAGCCCAGGTGGGGATCTCCCTGGAGCCACGCGGGGCGAGCTGCCTGCCGGCACCCGTATTCTCCTCACGGCTTACCGCCCCATCACCTTCCAGCCCTACCAGGCCATCAACGGCCACCTGGAAGTCTCCGAGCCGGTGGTGGATCGCTTTGGCCAGGTGGTGATCCCGGCAGGGAGTGTAGTGTGGGGCACTTTTGAGCCGGTTTACCGAGAACTGAAGTTGTCTGGCCGGGAGGCGGAGAGCGCCGATCCCCAAGAGCGGGTCGTCGGCAGCCGCTTTGTGGCCAACCGCCTCACCATCGGCTCTTCCACCTACTTGGTGAGAGGCCAATCTGCGCCGCTACCAGTCGGGTTGGATCGCAACGCCGATGTCGGCACAACTGTAGCCCGCGGGGCAGGCTATGGGGCAGCAGGTGGGTTGGCCTTGGGAATTCTCACAGGGGGATGGGGCTTTTTGCCGATCTTGGCCGGCAGCTTGGCCGGCGCTGCGGCAGGCAGTACCAATATTGACCGGGTGGTGACGCTGCAGCCCAATACGCTGGTGGAGCTGGAACTGACCGATAGCCTGATCATCCAATAACTGGTCAACGCTCTTTTGCCCTGTGGCTGGCTGAAGTGACTCGGGGCAGCTCGGTAGAGTAGAAGAGAGCCCCCTCCATTGGTTCCATGGCCTTCTGGATCTACGTTGTGCCCCCGCTGGCCGGGCTGGTGATCGGCTATTTCACCAACGACATTGCCATCAAAATGCTGTTCCGGCCCTACCGCCCCTATCGGGTTTTCGGCTGGCGCATCCCCTTTACCCCCGGCCTGATCCCGCAGAACCAACCCCGTCTGGCCAAGCAGATCGCCAAGACCATCATGGGATCCCTGCTCACGCCGGAGGAACTGCACAATCTGGCCCGCAAGCTGCTGCAAACCGAGCGCATGCAAGCAGGGATCCGCTGGCTGCTGGGGGTAGCCCTGGATCGGCTGCAAAACCCTGAGCAACAGCAGCAAACTGCTCAGGTGTTGGCGCGCATTTTAGCCGACCTGTTTAACGAGTCGTTGCCCCGCCTGGTGAAGGTGCTTGCCCGTCAAGAAACCTTTTTGGAAGGGCCCATTAACCAACTGTTCGACCAAGTGTTGCTGGAGCTGCGCCTCAGCAGCGAGCAGGCTAAGCAGCTCTCGGAGTGGATCCTGAAGCAGGCGCTGCCCCCAAAGGTGTTGCGGCAGAACTTGGTGGACTTTCTCACCGATCGCAACATCGAATCCCTTGACGAGGAGTTTCGTGAACGAGCGACCGGCTCCTACTGGGTGGTGGCCAACTTGTTCGGCCTGAAAAATGCCCTGTTGCGCCTGCGCACCTATTGTCTAGAAGAGCCGGAAGGGGCAGAAGCCATCTTGGAAGATCTGCTCAAAGACATCAACGCCTCCCGCCGCCTGACCGAGATCCTGCAGAACCTCTCGCTGCAAAACCTGCCGGTTTCCGCCGTGCGTCAGTTGCGCCGTGCCCTCCGCGACGGGATTCAAGATTACCTGCGCAGCCAAGGGCCAGAGGTTATCAAAGGGCTGGGGGAGACCATCGATTGGGAAAAAGTGGCCAGCCTGGTGTTGGGACGCCTGCGCAACTCCAAGGCGTTGATCACCTCCATCGACCAGATCAGCGCCGACCTGGCTTTGGTCTTGGAGCGCTACCTAGAACGGGATCTCGAATCCCTGATGATGCAGGTGATCCCGGTGTTGAACCTGGATCAGGTCATTGCCGATAAAGTCAACGCCACCTCCCCTGCCGACCTGGAGCAGGCCATCCAGCAGATTGTGCGCCAAGAACTCCAGGCCATCGTCAACTTAGGCGGCCTCCTCGGCTTTTTGGTGGGCTGTGTGCAGGTGCTGTTCTTGCTGGGCTGACGAGTTTGGGTTGGGCTTTGACTTTGGCTATGATATGAGAATGCGATTAACAATTCTCCACACTTCGGATCTCCATGCCAATCTACATCCCTGGAACTACTTCACCGGGATCCCTGCGGAGCACGGTTTAGCCAAGCTGGCCACCCTCATCAAGCGCGTGCGAGCAGCCAGTGAGGATCCCGTCCTGCTCATCGACAGCGGCGACACCATTCAGGGATCCCCTTTAGGCAGCTACTATGCGCAAGTGGAGCGCGTCTCCCCTCACCCCTTGGCTCATGCTCTCAACGCCTTGGGCTACGACGCCTTTACCCCTGGCAACCACGACTTTAACTTTGGGCTTCAGGTTCTCCGGGATTTTGTCGGCGATCTCCGCTGTCCGGTGCTCTGTGCCAACATCCTCCGCCAGAATGGGGATCCCCTCTTCCAGCCCTACCTGATCCGGGAATTGGCCGGGGTTCGCGTTGGCTTGCTAGGGCTGACCACCCCCCGCATCGACACCTGGGAGCGACCCGACTACATTGCGGGGCTGCGCTTTGCCCCCTTGTTGGAGACCGCCCGACACTACCTATCGCTGCTGCGACCTCAGGTGGATGTTTTGATCTTGATCCTGCACAGCGGCCCCAACCAATTGCCCCCCCTGCGCACCCCTGAGCATTGGCACAACCCAGATCGCTCCGGCTGGTGCAGCAACAAAAGCCTGGCAGGGGAAAACGAACTGTTGGCCCTGGCCGAGCTGGACGGCATTGACGTCATCCTCTCCGGCCATACCCACCAGACCATCGCCGGTCTGGGGGGATCCCCAGCTCTAGTGGTGCAGCCCGGCTATTGGGGCAGCCACCTCTCCCAGGTATCCCTGGAGCTGGAGCGCCAGGGCAGCCGCTGGCAAATCATCAGCAAAAGCGCACAGCTCCTCTCCGCCGAAGGGATCCCTCCCGATCCCGAACTCTTGGCCTTGACAGAGCCCTATCATCAAGCCACCCTGCGCTACATCCGTCAGCCCATTGGCCAAGCCCGTTCTGCCTATAGCGGCGGTCTGGCAGCCCGTCTGGGGGCCAACCCTCTGGCAGAGCTGCTCCATCAGGCCCAATTGCAAGCAGTGCGGGAGGCAGGATTCCCCGCAGAGCTCTCCCTGGTCAACATCTGCAGCAGCGCCGGCCTGTCAGCAGGCCCCATCTCCCTGCAAGATGCCTACAGCCTCACCGTCTACGACAACACCCTCTGCGTTTTGGAGATCACCGGAGATATTCTGCGGCGCGCCCTGGAACAGACTGCCGGCTATTTTCGCCAGTTGGATCCCAATCACCTTCCCGCCGATCCTGCTGCCGTCGTGGCCCCCGAAGCCCGCGGCTACACCTTCGACCTCTACCACGGCATCGACTACTGCTTCGATCTCACCCGCCCCGTAGGAAAGCGCCTGGTGACCTTACAATTCCGCGGACAGCCGGTGGAACCAGCACAGACCTTTCGCCTGGCCATTAACCACTACCGAGCCGGCGGCGGCGGCGGTTACAGCATGTTCCAAGAAGCCCAAACCCTGTGGATCTCAGCCGATAGCATCCGCGACTTTCTGGTCTACTATATTCACACCCACTCCCCCATTCAACCCATCTACAGCCCCAACTGGCGCCTAATCCCCGACTTGGCCAAGATCTACTTCCCCGATTGCCTGGGCCGGCCACGGGAACATCTGCTGGTCGGCTAGGAAAGAAAAGATATTGACTTCAACTGGCTGAAAGAGAACCCGGTAGAATACGATCAACACAGAGCCTGGTTTGGCTGAGTGCAGCGGCGGTTTTGAAACTGCCAAACTGGGGATATCCGAGTCACTGCTCATTGCTAACACTTGCCGACATCGCCCATGACTGCCGAAGAGAAGCAACCGATGGCCCCAGAAGATACCCATCCTGAACTACAGGAAGAAGAGATCGACGTAGAGGCAGAGCTGGAGAAGCTGATTTTGGAAGATAGCGAAGCAGAAGCCGGTACCTCCTCCGAAGAAACCGCAGCTGAGCCTTCTCCAGATCCCGGTGAAGCTCTCAAGCAGCTCCAGCACGAGTTGGAAGTTGTCCGCCAGCAACTCAAAGAGAAAGAAGACGCCTACCTGCGCCTCTACGCCGATTTTGAAAACTACCGGCGGCGTACCCAGCGGGAAAAAGAAGAGTTCAGCCAAAAAGAACGGCAGAAATTTGTGCTGGAGATCTTGCCTGTTGTGGACAGCTTTGAGCGGGCTCAGCAGCAGCTGAAGCTGGAAACCGACCGCGAGCGGGAGTTGCACAACAGCTACCAGAGCGTCTACCGCCTGCTGGTGGAATGCCTGAAGAAGATGGGCGTCTCCCGCATGAAATCGGTGGGCCAGCCCTTCGACCCCAACCTGCACGAAGCCATAGCCCGTCAGCCCAGCCCAGACTATCCCGAGGATGTGGTAGCCATCGAATATCAGCCAGGTTACAAGTTGGGGGACTTGGTGATCCGTCATGCCATGGTGGCCGTCTCGGCGGGCAGCCCCAGCTCTGAACCATCCCCGCCAGCCCAGGCCACCAGCGAACCCGGCCCGGAGAGCACTCCTGCCTCTCCCCAAAACCCCCAACCTTCCTAGCCGAACTTGCTCACTTGAACCTTGACAAACAGAGCCAGAGCAGTCTCAGAAACGCTACAGTAAAGCTACGGAGACGAAAGCAACGTCTGAAGGTTTCAGCGGGATTCTGGGCAGAATGCTTTTAAGATCCGTGGAATCGCGTTCTTGGGTTGAGACTTGGCGCACGGGGAGAGGGGGCTATGGGTAAAGTCATCGGGATTGACCTGGGAACCACCAACAGTTGCGTGGCGGTTTTGGAAGGTGGTCAGCCCGTTGTGATCACCAACGCCGAGGGAGGGCGCACCACCCCCAGCATTGTCGGCTTTGCCAAGAACAACACCCGCTTGGTGGGCCAACTGGCCAAGCGCCAGGCGGTTACCAATGCCGAAAACACCATCTTCAGCATCAAACGCTTCATTGGCCGCACCTTTGCCGAGACCGAAGATGAGCGGAGGCGGGTTCCCTACAAGGTCATCCCCGGTCGAGACAACATGGTGGAAGTGGCGGTGCAAGATCGCGCCTACACTCCGCAGGAGATCTCCGCCATGATCCTGCAAAAGCTGAAGGCCGATGCGGAGGCCTATCTGGGGGAGCCGGTGACCCAAGCCGTGATCACCGTTCCCGCCTATTTTACCGATGCCCAGCGGCAGGCCACCAAAGATGCGGGCACCATTGCCGGCCTGGAGGTGCTGCGCATCATCAACGAGCCGACAGCAGCCGCCCTGGCCTATGGCCTAGACAAACAAGATCAAGACCTGCGCATTCTGGTTTTCGATTTGGGTGGCGGCACCTTCGACGTCTCGGTGCTGCAACTGGGCAGCGGCGTGTTTGAGGTGCAAGCGACTGCCGGCAACAACCACCTGGGGGGAGATGATTTCGACCAAAGAATTGTCGATTGGCTCATCCGTCAGTTTTTGGAGACGGAAGGGATCGACCTCTCGCGGGATCGCATGGCCCTGCAGCGGATGCGGGAGGCTGCCGAGAAGGCCAAAATTGAGCTGTCCAGCACCCAGGTTACACTCATTAACCTGCCTTTTATCACCGCCGACGATTCGGGGCCCAAGCACCTGGAAGTGGAGCTGACCCGCGGCAAGTTTGAGGAGTTGGTGCGGGATCTGGTGGAGGCCACCGTGGAGCCTACAGAACAGGCGCTGCAGGATGCTGGCCTCTCCCCTGCAGACATCGACCGCGTGCTGCTGGTGGGCGGCTCTACTCGTATTCCCGCTGTCCAGGAGAAAATTCGGCAAATCTTCAAAAAAAACCCAGATCGCTCCGTCAACCCGGACGAGGCGGTGGCCCTTGGCGCTGCCATCCAGGCAGGCGTGGTGGGTGGAGAAGTGAAAGATCTACTGCTGCTGGACGTGATCCCTCTCTCGATTGGGGTGGAAACGCTGGGGGGAGTCTTCACCCGCATCATCGAGCGCAACACCACCATTCCCACCAGTAAAACCCAGATTTTCTCCACTGCCACCGATGGCCAGAGTGTGGTGGAGATTCACGTCCTGCAGGGAGAGCGGGCCATGGCCAAAGACAACAAGACCTTGGGCCGCTTTCAACTGACCGGGATCCCGCCGGCTCCCCGTGGGGTGCCCCAGATCGAGGTTTCTTTTGACATCGATGCCAACGGGATCTTGAAAGTCTCGGCTCGGGAAAAGGGGACAGGAATCGAGCAGAGCGTCAAGATCACCAACAACGGTGGCTTGAGCAGCAGCGAGATCGAGCGAATGCGTCGGGAAGCGGAGGCCTATGCCGAAGAAGATCAGCGCCGGCGGCAGTTGGTGGAAGCCCGCAACCAGTCAGATAGCCTGCTCTACAACTACGACAAAACCCTGCAGGAGCATGGCAATCGCCTCAGCGAAGCTCGAATCCAGCGGGGGGCTCAAGTGGCGGGCACATTGAGGGCATTGCTGGCAAATGATAACGTAGACTTAGCAACTTTACGGAACGCAATGGAAGAACTGCGGGCTGTCCTGCTGGAGATGGGTAGCGAGATCTATGGAGCTCGCTGAGGATTCTAGGCAACTGCTTGCTCTCCCCCAGCTCCGGTGCCTTGTAGGTCTGCTTCGGTTGTGCTGCCTGATAAGTTGCATCTCAAGTGTGTCTGATGTTTTGATCTTTAGCCTCTTCTGAAGCGCTTCTATGGCTCGCGACTACTATGAAATCTTGGGGGTTAGCCGCGATAGCTCCAAAGAGGAGATCAAGCGCGCCTATCGACGGTTGGCTCGTAAGTACCACCCGGATGTCAACAAGGAGCCAGGCGCCGAGGAGCGCTTCAAAGAGATCAACCGTGCCTATGAGGTGCTCTCTGATAATGAGCTGAAAGCCCGCTACGATCGCTTTGGAGAAGCGGGTTTGAGTGGAGCTGCTGCGGCAGCAAGTGGATTCCAGGATTTTGCGGGGATGGGTGGCTTTGCCGACATTTTCGAGAGCTTTTTCACCAACTTTGCAGGGGCAGGAGCCAGCTATGCCCGCAGTCGCCAGGGGCCGGTACGGGGCGATGATCTGCGCTTTGACCTAAAACTGGAGTTTCTGGAAGCCATCTTCGGCGGCGAAAAGCAAATTCGCATCAGCCACCTGGAGGTCTGCAATGTCTGTGGGGGCAGCGGGGCCAAGCCCGGTACGGAGGTGAAAACTTGCCCCACCTGCGGGGGCGGTGGTCAGGTGCGACGGGCAACCCGCACGCCGTTTGGCAACTTTACCCAGGTCTCGGTTTGTCCCACCTGTGGTGGCAGCGGTCAGGTGTTGGAGGAGCCCTGCTACAACTGCAACGGCGAGGGCTTGGCCCAAACCACGAAGAAACTGCGCATCAACATCCCAGCCGGTGTAGACAGTGGCACCCGTTTGCGGGTTTCCGGGGAAGGCGATGCCGGTCGACGCGGTGGCCCGCCCGGGGATCTCTACGTCTACCTGTTTGTGGAACCGGATCCCGACTTCCAGCGAGATGGCCTGACCATTCTCTCGGAGGTGCGGGTGAGCTATTTGCAGGCCATCTTGGGGGCCAAGGTCTCTGTGCCCACCGTGGACTCGAAAGCCGGCCTGGAGGAGGAGGTGGAGCTGACCATCCCAGCCGGATCCCAGCCGGGTACAGTGCTGACCCTGGAGGGCAAGGGGGTACCTCGCATTGGCAACCCGATGTCTCGGGGCGACCACCAAATCACCTTGGTGGTGGAGATCCCCACCCGCATCAGCTCAGAAGAGCGGGAATTGCTCATGCGCCTGGCTGAGCTGCACGGAGAACGCATCAACAAGCGGGATGGTTTCTTGGGCGGGTTGTTGCGGGGGCTGGCCCAGATGCCTGGCAACCGGGAGCGTGAGGAAGAATGACTGCAGAGGCTGTTTCGTCGGAAGAGGTCAAGTTTATCCTTGACCAGCGCGGGATCCCTTGCCCACTTAACTACGTGCGGGCGAAGCTGCGCCTGGAGCGCATGGCTCCTGGAGAACTGCTGGAGCTGTGGCTGGATGCGGGAGAACCTCTGGAGCAGGTGCCCAACAGTCTAGCCATGGCCGGGCATCGGATTGAGGGACAGGCAGCTTCCCCCGAAGGCCATTACATTCTCTGGGTGCGTCGCGGCACGCCTGCGTCGCCATGAGCCCGGTGAAACCAGAAGGAAAGGGGGATCCGGGATCCAGTTGTACCGGCTGGGTGCGAGCAGCGCAGGCCAACTTTTATCGCGTGCGTATCGATCCAAGTTTGGCTGCCCTCTTTCCCGAGATCCCGGCTCGGTTTCCGGTTGAAAAGCCCACGCCGGCAGAGATTCTCTGTACCAGTCGGGCCAAGCTGAAAAAAATGGGTCAGCAGGTGATGGTGGGGGACTGGGTGGAGGTGCGCTTGCCGCCTGCTGCCGCCGACCTCTGGCCGGAGCGGGGGGTGATCGAGGCGATCCTGCCGCGGCGCACTCAGCTGCCTCGACCCGCTATTGCCAACGCGACCCAAGTTCTGGTGGTGGTGGCCCTGGCCGAGCCCGACCCTGAGCCCAACGCCCTCAGTCGTCTGCTGGTGCAAGCCGAGGCCAGCCAACTGCGGGTTCAGGTGGTGTTGAACAAATGCGACTGCGTGGATCCAGAAGTGGCGACAACTTGGGTGGAGCGTCTGCAGAGGTGGGGATATGAGCCTCTGTTGGTCAGTGCCCACACCCAAGCTGGGATCCCCCAGTTGCAACAGTGCTGTCGAGATCAGATCTCGGTGGTGACAGGCCCTTCCGGGGTGGGCAAATCCAGCTTGCTCAATCGGCTGCTGCCGGACGTTCGGCTGGCCACTCAGGCCGTCTCCAGACGTTTGGGCCATGGTCGGCACACCACCCGCCATGTGGAGCTGTTTCCTTTGCCGGAAGGCGGTTGGATCGCCGATTCGCCGGGATTCAATGCTGGCGAAGGGATCCCGCCGGTGCATCCTTTGCAGTTGATACGGTGCTTCCCCGAAGTAAGGGATCGCTTGGGCGCCTGTCAGTTTCGCGATTGCCTGCACCATCGAGAGCCGGGCTGTGGGCTCCGAGATCTGGATTGGGAACGACGGACTTTTTACTTGCAGCTTTTGCAAGAAGTCCAGCAGGTGCAAAAGGCATCGGTGGGCCTTATCCAGCCTGGCCAAGATCCCAGTCTCGCCAGAATTGCGCGAAAGACCCCAATCTGAGGACTATAGTCATTCCAAACTAGATTGAGACACTCCTCAAGCATTCCGTGCAGCTTCTGCGACCACTCCCAGCCCCTCTTCCTTTGGGAGAGGGGAGTTAGGAACCAATGCACAAATGTTTCATTCCTGTCTAAAATGACTATAAAACGACCGTAGAATGTCAGGTGGACCAGATCTTGCGGATGGGCAAGGTGAAGCCCGGCAGCACGTCCTCTCCTGATAGGGTTTCCGGATCTTCGACCAATTCCGGCGCTTGCCCTTGTCGGTAGATCATCACCCGCTTGGCCTTGGGATCCAGCAGCCACCCCAGCCGGCAGCCGTTGTCCATGTATTCTTGCATCTTGGCCTGAGTTTGAATCCAAGAGTCGGTGGGCGAGAGGATCTCCACCACAAAATCGGGGCACAAGGGCAAAAATCCTTGACGGACTGAGGGATCCAAAGCTTCCCACTTTTCAATCGGGATCCAGGCCAAATCAGGGGAGCGGTCGCTGCCTGAAGGCAAGGAAAATCCGGTGGAAGAATCAAAGCTTTTCCCTCGGCCCGATTGCCGATTCCAAACATAAACTTCCCCGGCAATTTCAAAGTTAAGATTGCCCGTTTCCCCACCGGTTGGAGACATGATGACCAATTCTCCTTGGGCAGTACGCTCCAGCTTCAGCTCAGGATTGGCGGCACAAAGCCGGATAAAATCTGCTCGGCTGAGGGTTATCAGGGGAGATAGATTCAGAGTCAGAGCAGCCATGGTAGTGTGACTCCGCCTGTTTTTGGCCTATCGCTCAACATTTTTACTGCAGCTGTTTCCAAGGTTGGGAGAGTTCTGCAATTGCGTGGGATCCCTGTCATGCAAGAGATCCATCAGAGTTGGCTGGGTTAAGGGTGTGGAAAAAAGCTGTATCAGGGATCGTAAATCCGTGAAAGCTACTCATATCAAGCCGACCAGATCTTGCGGATGGGCAAGGTGAAGCCCGGCAGCACGTCCTCTCCCGATAAGGTTTCCGGATCTTCGACCAATTCCGGCGCTTGCCCTTGTCGGTAGATCATCACCCGCTTGGCCTTGGGATCCAGCAGCCACCCCAGCCGGCAGCCGTTGTCCATGTATTCTTGCATCTTGGCCTGAGTTTGGATCCAAGAGTCGGTGGGCGAGAGGATCTCCACCACAAAATCGGGGCACAGGGGCAAAAATCCTTGACGGACTGAGGGATCCAAAGCTTCCCACTTTTCAATCGGGATCCAGGCCAAATCAGGGGAGCGGTCGCTGCCTGAAGGCAAGGAAAATCCGGTGGAAGAATCAAAGCTTTTCCCTCGGCCCGATTGCCGATTCCAAAGGGTTAAGTCTGTGGTGATTTCGGCATTCCAGTGGCCGGTTTCCCCGCCGGTTGGAGACATGATAACCAATTCTCCTTGAGCGGTACGCTCCAGCTTCAGGTCAGGATTGGCGGCACAAAGCCGAATAAAATCTGCTCGGCTCAGGGTTGTCAGGGGGGATAGATTCAGAGTCAGAGCAACCATGGCAGGCGTTTGGACACTCCTAAACCATTCTTAGAATGAGTCTAATGGGACCTCAGGATTTGCCCTCTGCTCTTAACCAAGCCACATCTTAACTGGGGTGAGGGGCGGGTTTGGTCAGGCCGATCACCTGAGTGTATGCACCGCGGGCCTGGGTTACACCAATGGTGTGCTCAGCTTTTTCGATCATGGGGCGGCGTAAACTGACCACCAAAAACTGCGCCTGACGAGATTGCTGCCAGATCATATTGGCCAATTTTTCCACATTGGCCCCGTCCAAAAACATATCTACTTCATCAAAGGCGTAAAAGCTGGAAGGGCGGAATCGCTGCAGAGCAAAAATAAAGCTGAGGGCTGTCAACGATTTTTCTCCTCCCGACATGGCGCTGAGACGGCGCACCGGCTTACCTTTGGGGTGGGCCACCAAGGTTAGACCGCCTGCGAAGGGATCCTCTGGGTTTTCCAATTCCAAATGACCATCCCCATCGGAAAGTTGGGCAAAGATGGTTTGAAAATGGCCGTTGACGGCATGAAAGGCATCCAAGAAGGCTTGCCGACGCAGGGTGGAAAAGTTCTCGATGCGCAGCAACAACTCGGTGCGCTCTTGGTGCAGGGTTTCCAGTTTGGCGCTGAGATCCCGCAGGCGAGCTTGGGTCTGTTCGTATTCGGCAATGGCCAGCATGTTTACCGGCTCCAGGGATCGCAATTGCTCTTCGGTTTTGCGTTTTTGCCGCTGCAGCTCGTCTAAGGTCAGGGTGGCGGGCAAGTCGGGCAGCGGATCCGGCAGCTCTTGGGCCACCGCTTGCAGTTGGGTTTGCAGTTGGGCCAGCAGAGCCTCTTTTTCCTGTTGTTGGGTGAGGGCGTTGTAGCGTTCCCACTCCAGGCGTTGGATTTGCTGTTGTTGGGCCCGCAGTTGAAATTCCTGCCGATCTCGCTCTTGGCGCAGGTGGGAAAGTCGGGCCTCGATCTGGCTTATCTGTTGCCGTTGCTCGGCAAGGTGTTGCTGGATGTGACCAAGGGTGGCTTGGGCTTGGACGATCTGCTCCTGCAGATAGGCTTGGCGCTGTTTGCTCTCCTGCAGGCGCTCCTGGTGGTGCTGGATTTGGGCCTGTTTCAGGTGTTGTTGGCCGGAGTTCTCCTGCTGTTGCCGCTCCAGTTGGGCCAGTTGCTGCTGCAGCTCTGCCAAGCGACTTTCTTGCTGCTGCACCGCCTGCTGCAGTTGCTGCCAATGCTGGTTCACCGGGGATCCCTCCAGTTGGCTGAGCTTGAGGGCGAGATCGGCTAGGCGCTGTTGCAAGGGATCCCAGCGCAGTTGAATCTGCTGGAGCCGCTGCTGGATCTGGTGGCTTTCGCTTTGCCTTTGCGCCAGGGATCCCTGCAGGTGTTGCAGGCGGGCCTGTTGCTTTTGGCAGTCGGCTTGGTGCCGCTCCAGATATTGCTGGGCTTGCAGGGCGTCTTGGCGAGCCAGGAGCAGGGCTTGGGCCAGTTGTTTTTCGCGGGCTTGGGCTGCTTGTAGGCGCAGGGTGAGGGCGGCCAGCAGTTCCTCCAGCTCGGCCAAGCGGGAGCGCAAGGCGGCCTCCTCGGAAGGTTCGCCGGCAGAAAAGTGGATCCCAGCTCGCTGGGGGGCGCTGCCGCCGGTCATGGCGCCCGAAGTTTCCAACAGCTCCCCTTCCAGAGTAACCATGCGGTGCTTGCCGATGTGGGGCTGGGCCAGCTCTAGGCTTTGGAAAACCAGGGTGGAGCCGAACACAAAGCCGAAAACATCCCGGTAGCGCTCTTCAAAACGCACCAAACGAATGGCGTAGTCGATCAGGCCGTCCAATTTCAGGGGGCTGGGGGGGCGGGTGGGCTGGAGCTTATTCAAGGGCAAAAAGGTGGCGCGTCCGGCTTTTTCCCGTTTCAAAAAGTTGACAGCGCTCACGGCCACGGTGTCATCCTCCACCACCACAAAGTGCAGCCGGTTGCCTGCTGCAACCTCCAGGGCCAGTTGATACTGGGGATCCACCTGCCCCAACTGGGCCACCAACCCCAAAACCCCCGGCAGACGGGCACTCAGGATGGCTTGGGTCGCCCGGGATCCCTGGGACTCTTGCAACACTTGGCGGCGGGTTTCCCATTTGTCCAGTTGCCGCTGCTTGGCGTGCAGCTCGGCGGCCAGGCGCTCGTGGGTGGCGCGATCCAACTCCAGGCCGGCCTGCAGTTGGGCCAGCTCTTGGGCCAGGGTCTGAACCTGAGCTTCCGACTGTCGGCAAGTGTGTTCCAGCTCGGCGGTGAGGGCCAGGTGGGATCCCAGCCACGCCTCGATCTGGGCAATCTCCGCCTGGATCTCTTGGCTTTGCCGTTCCAGTTGCCGTTGTCGCTCTTGCAGGCGAATTTGCTCCTGTTGGAGAGGCTCCTGTTCGGCGCGGAGTTCCTCAATGTGGCGGGTGAGGTAGCGCTGCTGTTTCACCCAGGCATCGGCGGATTGGGCTAGGGCGCGCAGTTGTTCGCGGCTCTGTTCCAGGCTGGTTTGGGCTTTCCGAACCTGGGCCTGCAGGGATCCCTGGGCTTGGGCCAGTTGCTCTTGTTGGCTGTGCAGGTGTTCCAGCTCCGCCTGCAGATGCTGCTGTTGGGCTTGGCACTCCTGATGTAGGCGCTGCGCTTGCTCGATCTCCTGCTGCCAGGCTGCGATCTGTTGGCTGACCTGTTGCCGTTGTGTTTCGGCGGCGGCAATCTGGGCTTGCAGGTGCAGGTATTCCTCCTCTCCAAGGGCGTGGATGCGGCTTTGCAACTCGGTCAGGGCGGCTTCGGCTTGCTGCAAATGCTCGCTCAAGGTCTGCACCTGAGCGGTGGCCTGCTCCTGAACCTCCAGAAGCTGCTGAATGGCCGCCTGGGTTTCTTCCACTTGGGCCTGCAAATGCCGCCAAAGCAACACCTGTTGCTGCTGCCCCAGCGTTTGCAACTGCAGCCGCAGTTGCTGATAGTGTTGGGCCTTTTCGCTCTCTCTGAGCAGCCGCTCTCCTTGAGCTTGCCATTCTTGTTCGATGAGCCGAAAACGCTCAATTTGTTCCCGCACCGCCTCCAGCTTGCTGTTGGCCTGGGCGATCTTGCGGTCGAAGGTGGCCACCCCCGCCAATTCGTCGATGATCTGCCGCCGTTCCTTGGGGTGCATGGAAATGATGCTGGTGACATCCCCCTGTAAAACGACGTTGTAGCCGTTGGGGTAGATGTGCATCGCCTCCAGTTGTTCGTGCAGCTCGCTCAGGGTACAGGGCACATCGTTGATGTAGAAAGTGCTGGTGTAGGGGAGAGAATCCGTCCCGCTATCGCGAGTGGGATCCTCAGCCTTTCCGGGCTTGACCCGCAGCCGGCGACTGACTTTCCATTCCCTGGGCTGACCATCTTCTCCCGGCCCCAGCTCAAAGGTGACAGAAACATGGGTTTCCACCTGCCGATTGCCGTTGAGGCTGCCGGAATGCACCAGATCCAAAAGCCTCTCTGCCCGCATCCCCCGCGAGGACGATAAACCCAGCGCGAACAGGATCCCATCCAGGATGTTGGACTTGCCGGAGCCATTGGGGCCGGAAATGACCGTAAAGCCCGGCAGCAGGGGTATCGAGGTTGTGCTACCAAAGGACTTAAATCGGGTCAGCTCAATCCGCTTGACGTACATGACACCCCATATCTAGCGTGACCACCGGCAGATGATGGCAACAGGCTAGCATGGGTAGCAAAAACCTGTGCAGCTCAAGTTTCTTAGGACGGCTTGGCATCTGAGTCTGCACCTGTTGAGTCTACATCTGTGCCGACGAGCAGATCGGCCTTTTGTAAAAGACGATGCACCTCTGCCCTCAGCTCCGGCCATCGGTAGGTCAGCAGGTTTGCCTTGGAGATGAACAGCAGCCGGTAGCCGGGTTTCAGGTTTGGGCACAGGGGGCGCAAGATTTCTCGCAACTGGCGGCGCAGCCGATTCCGCTTTACGGCAGATTTGCTCACCTTTCTGCCGATCACCAGTCCCACCTGGCTGGGGATCCCTTCGCACCCTGCGGGCATCGGCTGAAACAGCAGGGTCAAGCCTGCACCGGAACGACGTTGGCCCCCCTGGTAGAGCGCCTGAAAAGCTCGTCGATCCCGCAATCGATGAGGAGCCGGCAACATTGGGCACCGAGGAGAGTCTGCCCCAGAAGTCAGCGAGTTTTGGGCTGCAACGCTCCAAAAAACCAAGACAAATCAAATCTCTGACCAAAGGGCTTAGGAAACCGCCAGGCGATAACGCCCCTTGGCCCGCCGTCGCCGCAAGACCTGCCGCCCAGTTGCCGTTCGCATTCTGGCCCGAAACCCAGAGACGCGAATGCGTCTGCGATTGGTGCCACGAAGGGTACGCTGAGTCATGGTGAGAAGCCAACTTATGAATCCAAGATCATTTGCCAGAGCTGACCAGACCGAAATTAGCCCGCTTGAAACTGATCGCAGACGCTTAATCTTAGCAGACTCAATGGAAAATTGCTAGATTGGCCACCCCGCGCCGAGCAGTTAAATTGGGAATCCCGAAGCTCCTGTCGAGGAAGCCGCCGCTGTTTCCTCTGGGCTTCTGCTGTGTCGCTCTGAGTGTGTGGTGTGGATATTTCCCTGGATCAGCTCTGGGATGAAGCCCTGTGTCATCTGCAGGTGCAGCTCAGCCGCCCAACCTTTGAGGCTTGGATCAAAACGGCGCGGGCTGAATCGTTGGTGGACAACCGCCTCACCATCTGTACCCCCAGCGAATGGGCACGGGGCTGGCTGCAAAAGCACTACGCTTCCACCATCACCGAGGTGGTGCAGCGGGTAGCCGGGATCCCTTTGCAGGTGGAGTTTTCCGTTTCCCCCCACGCTTCTGTCGAGGCAGAACCCCCTTCAAGGGCGATTTCCACAACATCGGGCAGAGCCGGCAGCTTACCTGCCTCCACCACCCTAGGACTGGAAGTCGGCGGCAGCCTGCCCATGCGGGCGCCGGATCTCAACCCCAAGTATTCCTTCTCGCGGTTTGTGGTTGGCCCCAACAACCGCATGGCTCACGCTGCAGCTCTGGCTGTGGCCGACAAGCCTGGGCGCGCCTACAACCCCCTGTTTCTCTGCGGTGGGGTGGGTCTGGGCAAAACCCACCTGATGCAGGCCATTGGCCACTACCAACTGGAGGCCAATTCACGCGCCAAGGTCTTCTACGTGTCCACCGAACGGTTTACCAACGATTTAATCGATGCCATCCGGCGAGACAGCATGCAGTCTTTCCGGGAGCACTATCGGGATGTGGATATTTTATTGGTGGACGACGTTCAATTTATCGAAGGCAAAGAGTACACCCAAGAGGAGTTTTTTCACACCTTTAACACCCTGCACGAGTCCGGCAAACAGATCGTACTGGCCGCCGACCGTTCCCCCCATTTGATCCCTCGTCTGCAGGAACGTCTCTGTTCTCGGTTTTCGATGGGCCTGATTGCCGAAATTCAATCGCCGGATATCGAAACCCGCATGGCCATTCTCAAGAAGAAAGCCGAGTACGAGGGAATGAACTTGCCCGCAGAGGTGATCGAGTACATTGCCACCACCTACACCAGCAACATCCGCGAGCTGGAAGGCGCCCTGATCCGCGCCGTCGCCTATGTTTCCATTTCCGGCTTGCCGATGAGTGTAGAGACGATTCAGCCCATCCTCAATCCCCCCAGCGAGCCGAAAGAGATCACCGCCGACATGATTACCGATGTGGTCTGTGAAGAATTCGGCATCGACCGAGACAGTTTACTGGGATCCTCCCGCAAGCGCGACATCAGCCAAGCACGGCAAATTGCCATGTTCTTGATGCGCCACTACACCAACCTCAGCCTGCCCAAAATTGGCGACTACTTTGGGGGAAAAGATCACACCACCGTCCTCTATAGCTGTGAAAAGGTCAGTCAGCTACAGCGGCAAAGTCTGCAATTTGAACGGCAACTGCAAAAATTGGTCGAGCGCTTGCGGGTGGTTGCCAACAGCCGGAGCAGCTAGGCTTTCTGTTGTCGCTGGGCCGTCTTTGAGGTGTTGTTGCCGCGCTGTGGAGCACCTCCAGCCTTGCCCGTCTGCGTGGAGAATCCCTCGGAAAGCGGCTACAGTAGGGACGCGATGCATGGGGTTGCAGGCGGTGAGACAGTCTGGCAAAGGGCTTCCCCTGGGTATGCTGCTCCTCTGGGCTGGACTGGTGCCTGGGTGGCCAGTTTGGGCCAATTCCACGCAAGCCAGCATTCAGGATCCGGCGCCAGCCACGCTCTCAGCCGCTTTGGATTTGGGCTTGGATAGCCAACTTTTGGAAGGCAGCCCCGTGTTGCGCCGCTGGCTGCAAAACCCGCCCCATCTCCTGGAAGAAATCCGCAACACCCCTGTCTTGCCCACCCGCTTGCAGGCCGGCTTTGAGTCCTCTTCGCACTGGCGAATCAGCCTACAAGACTTGCGTCTGGGAGATCGCCTCACCCTCAGCGGTGACTATCGCCAATCTTCCGAACATCCCGAAGTGCGCCAGTACGGGTCGGAAATGCGCTACTTTCTGGCCCCCATGGGATCCCGTTTTAATCTGGCGCCACAACTGGGGTATCGGGCTTTGGAACAAAAGAACCGCAGCCTCAGCGGAGTTAGCTATGGGGCTTTTGCTGTTTTGGCCTTGGCTCCGGGAGGTGTAGATTTGACCGGCAGCTACAGTTGGGTTGCCCCCCAGGAGCCGGAAGAAGGACAGGCCACCCTGGCGGAGCTCACTGCTGCCTACGCCATTAGCCCTTCCTTTCGTCTTTCTGCTCGCTATAGCCTGCGCAACTCGACCCTGGATCGGGAGTTTAGCTTTGGCGTTGGGCTGGAGTGGATCCCCTAGCCTGCGCTCTCGCCCTCACTCCCAGGCCCTCTCCCGGTGGAAGAGGAGGGCTGGGGATCGACGCGACTTGGATTTGGGTGATGGCTCCGCTCTGGACTCAATGAATGGCCACCTCAACCCAGCCCAGATCAGAGGCGCACTGCCCGCACAAAGGCCACCCAACCCAAGCTGAGATAACGCTCCAACTGCAGCCCCACCTGTTGAAGGTGCTCGCGCAACTGGGTTTCCGAGAAAAAATGAAGGCCGGTGGCTTCCAGCCATTGCTGCACCATCTGCCCCCATCCCTGGACCTGCTGGCTGTGCATCGAGACAAAGGCCCCTCCCGGTTTCAAGACGCGGGCAATTTCCCGCAAACAGGGATCCAAAGGCAATTCGTTCAAGGTGGCCCCGCTGATCACCGCCCCAAAAGTTCCAGAGGCGAGGGGAAGCTGTTCAGCCCGAGCCCGCATCAGGCTGTAGTGCTGCCAGTGGGGCTGCGCTTGTTGAGCGGCTTCCGCCAATACCCCTGCTGCATTGTCCAGGCCGATCACCGTCCGTTGTGGATCCTTGGCCAGGAGCAAGCGGCTCCAGTACCCCCCGGCAGTGCCCAAATCCAAGATGGGATCCCCCTCCCCCACCAACTCGGCCAGCAGTTGACTCTCCCGCTCGCTCCCAAAGCTCTCCCCCGTCAGCAGCGACAGAGCCCAGGGCCGCCAGAGGCGATCGTAGCCCCAGGCAAACCCAGGCAGATGGGCAATGGCTTGGGCCGGCGTGAGATGCAGGTCCGATGAGCTGCCGATAAAATCCACAGCCCCAGAAGCGGTGATGGGGTAAATTTGGCCACAACTGGGACAATAAACCCGATCTGCCACGGATCCCTGTTCCCGCCCTGGTGATTGGGTCAACCCTTCCCGACCGCAGCTCAGGCAGCGATAAAGGTGAACCGGCAAAGCAGAGAGCGAAGAGAGCATGCGACAGCCCAACGCAACCCAAAACTCGCGAGGAAAAGGGGGCAGCTGCCGGGATCCAGCCCCAACAACCCCCCCAGTTGTCTATCTGGCAATGGAGATGGGATCCCTTAGACCAGCTTTGGACTCCGTCCCGCTTCCGGGAATGGACTGGGTAGGCCGACCTTCTCCGGGATGGGCACATACTCCGAGACAATCGCCCGGAATTCGTCGCCATCCAGGGTTTCCCGTTCCACCAAGGTATCGGCCAATCGATCCAGCAGAGGGCGGTGCTCCAGCAAAATCTGCTTGGCTTTCTGGTAACAGCTCTCCAGGATCTGCCGCACCTGGCGGTCGATCTTGGCGGCCACATCCTCCGAGTACTCGACGCGGTTCATCCAGCCGCCGCCCAAGAATACCTCGTTGTTGGGGGGATCCAGCATCAAGGGCCCCAGCTCAGACATGCCAAAGCGGGTCACCATCTGCCGCACCAGATTCGTGTTCTGCTGCAGGTCGTTGCTGGCTCCGGTGGTCACTTCCGAGTAGCCGAAGACGATCTCTTCGGCCGCCCGACCGCCAAAGCCCACCACCACCCGATCCAGCAGCCAAGCGCGGCTGTACATGCCGGAGTCGATCTGCTCCTCGTTGGGCAGTTGCTGGGCAAAGCCACCTGCGCCGCCGGAACGGGGGATGATGGTCACCTTGTTCAAGGGATCTGCATGGGGCAGCAGCGTCATCAACAGGGCATGGCCACACTCGTGGTAGGCGATCAGGCGCTTGCTCTTGCCGTCCAGAAGCGGCGGCTTGGTCAGGCCAATGGTGATGCGGTCAATGGCGTCCTCAATGTCTTGGTTGGTGATGGCCATGCGCTGACGGCGGGCCGCCAAAATGGCCGCTTCATTGAGCAGGTTGGCCAGATCCGCACCGGCAAAGCCAGGGGTACGGCGGGCAATCGCCTCCAGGCTGACCTCTTCCGCCAGCTTCTTGTTGCGGGCATGCACCCGCAAGATCTCGTAGCGCCCCTTAAAGCTAGGCCGATCCACCGTAACCTGGCGGTCGAAGCGCCCCGGACGCAAGAGAGCGGCATCCAACACATCAGGGCGGTTGGTGGCGGCAATCACGATAATGCCGGTGTTGCCCTCAAAGCCGTCCATCTCGGTGAGCAACTGGTTCAGGGTTTGCTCGCGTTCGTCGTTGCCCCCGCCAATGCCGGCCCCCCGCTGCCGGCCCACCGCGTCAATCTCGTCGATGAAGACGATGCAGGGCGCATTCTCCTTGGCCTTCTTGAAGAGATCCCGTACGCGAGAGGCACCCACCCCGACAAACATTTCCACAAACTCAGAGCCGGACAGGCTAAAGAAAGGCACTCCTGCCTCGCCGGCAATGGCCTTGGCCAGAAGGGTTTTGCCCGTCCCCGGCGGCCCCACCAACAACACGCCTTTGGGGATCTTGGCCCCAACAGCGGTGAAGCGCTCCGGCTTCTTCAAGAAGGTAACCACCTCTTGCAATTCTTCTTTGGCTTCTTCAATCCCGGCCACATCGTCGAACTTAACGCCGGTTTTGGCTTCCATCTGAAAGCGGGCCCGCGATTTGCCGAAGTTCATTGCCTGCCCAGGGCCGCCCGCTCCGCCACCGGCACGCCGCAGGAAAAAGAACAACCCCCCCAACAGCAACAGCGGGATCACCAGGTTGCCCAGAAGCGCCCAAAAGGCGCTGCCATTGCGGGTGGGTACCACTGCCACTTCGATCCCCTGCTCGGTGAGGCGGTCCACCAGTTGCGGTACGGTGTTGGGCAGCAGGTTCACTCGGTAGCGGGTGGAATGCTGGGTCTGGGGATCCACAGCCGTAACTTCAGCTACCAGATTGTTGTCCGTGAGGCGCACATCCGTAACCCGCCCCTCCTCGACGTAGCGCAAAAAGCGATCGTAGGTGAGGGCCGAGGCCAAAGCTGCATGGGCGGGTGCAGGCTGCAGCACCAGGCCGGATCCCTGCCAGAGACAAAAGCCCAGCAGGAGGGCGATCAGCCAGCGCTGGGGAGATAGAGGCTTGTTCATAGGGAAGAGAACGCTCGGTTATTAAAAGTCCTTTAACAAACTTAACCTGTCCCTCCTGGAAGGCACAACCCTACCCCCGCAAGGATGAGCTCCTGAGGGATCCCTGCCTCATCCGATGCCCGCCACAAGCCTGCAGTTAGGCCGAGCCGGGGGATCCCAGACCATCCAGCCCATAGACGCGCCGCCACATGGAGTCAGCCAGAGCAGCGGGCATGAGCCGCATCAGCCCCAACGCCACCTTACCCCCCGTGAAAGCGGTGTAGCGGTCGGAAGGGTGAGGATCGGTCATCGCCCTCAAGATCGGCTCCGCCACTTTTTCCACCGGCCAGGCCATTTTGCTGAACGAGCTGGCCAGCTCGGCGGTCTTGTCCAAGATCGCCTTGTAGGGGCCGTTGGGGTTGACAACGGCAGCAAAGGTTTCTTCCGCCACGCGGCCAAACTCGGTGGCTACCGGCCCCGGCTCGATCAAGATGACCTTGATGCCGAAGGGGGCCACTTCCACCCGCAGGGCGTCGCTGAGGGCTTCGACAGCAAACTTGGTGGCGCTGTAAACGCCGCTGAAAGGCATGGACAGCTGGCCGGCCACCGAGCTGAGGTTGAGGATGCGGCCACTGCCCCGTTCCCGCATTTGGGGCAAGAGGGCACGGGTGAGGGCGTGCAAGCCAAATACATTCACCTCAAACTGGCGCCGCATGGCCGCCACATCCACCTCTTCCACCGGCCCCATCTGGCCATAGCCGGCGTTGTTCACCAGGATATCCACCCGGCCAAAGTGATCCAGAGCCTTTTGGGCCAGCGCCTCCACCTGGGCCGTATCGGCCATGTCGGTGGGCACCACCAGCGCCTCCGCTCCCCGACTCTCCACCAAGTCTTTGACGTTTCGCAGCAGCCCTTCCCGGCGGGCCGCCAGCACCAAGCGAGCCCCGCGTTTGGCCGCCTCCAGAGCGACGGCTTCCCCAATTCCAGCAGAGGCACCGGTAATCAGCACCACTTGATTGGCAAGTGAAGGCATGGTTTCTTTATATCCAAACTCTCCACCATCCTAGAAGAACGACCGGGATCCCTGGAGAGGGGCAGCCTCGCCTTCCGAACTTCTGGATTCGGCATCCGCTATCATGGCTACATTGGGTAAACCCAGAAAACAGCCGGGACAAAGCCCGATAGACAGGTCTCTGCTTGGGCTGAAGTCCTATGGTGCTTTGATTTAAAGTAGAGAGTTGTGTATAGGGTGCAGCGACTGTGAAGTACTTCTGCAGGCGAGTTGGCCGAGGTCGATCTCTCTCCCCGGAAGAGCGTTGGGTTGTTACTGAGGTTCGATTGGCTCAATTGCTCAGGGCAGCGGAAGCCAACTTGCGGGCCAATTCTGAGTTGCGCCAACAGCAGCAGGAGCAGCAAAAGCAACTGGAAGCCGAGCGCCGCCACAGCGAAGCCCTAAGAGACTCGACCGCCGATTTGCGCACCAGCGTGATGGAGCTGCGGGAAGGACAGGCCCTTTGGCAGAGCCATGTGGAAGAGCTGCGCTCTTGTCTGCGGGAGCTGCTCAAGGAACAAAGCGAACTGGTGCAGATTGTTGCCCAGCAGCAGCACATCCTGAAGGATTGTCAGGAAGTCATCCGCGCCATGCTGGAGCAAATGCGAGATGACCACCGAGACTTCCGCTCTGCCATCAGCATCTTGCTGGAGGAGCTGCACCAAACCGTGCGCTGTTTGGTTCTCAAGGCAGGTGGAACCCTTCCCAAGCCCGTTCGCCATCCCGAAGCGCCGGAGACGGATCCCAGCTCTCAGCCGGCCGATTCTGCCTCGCCTGGGGAAGGCTCTCCGTCCTAGCGGCAGTAGCTATCCTGCCTCGGCTTCCGGCAGCCACTGCGGCCAGAACAGGCGCAACTCCCTGACCCGCTCCCCTTTGACCAGGAGGGATCCGTCCCCGGATCGGCTTTGCAGCGGGATGTCAGCAGGGGAGAAGGAGTACATCCGTTCGGACTCCGTGAGCACATCCAGTTGCAGATGGGGATGCTGCTCCAAATCGGGGGGGAGACCCACCAAGCTCGCCAAGCCATCTCCCCGGTCGGAGAAGTGAAAGGCCGGCACGCCCACTTGACTCCGCTCCAGGATGGGGATCTCGCTCAGGGGCAAGCGCTTCAGGTGGCCCAACCGGCTGGCCAGAACCAGGATCCCTTGCGGGGGCAGCAGCGCCATACCAACTATTCGCTCGGCGCGCCCCAAACGCAGGGCCGGCGATCCCATAGCCGCTCGACCCATCAAAGGGATCCCTTCGGCAGCCAGCCGCAGCACCCGTCCCCCTGAAGTAGCCAGGACGACGCTGTAGCCTTGGTGGCCGGGATCCCAAAGGGCTGCCCAGCCCAGCTCATCTCCCTCTTTTAGCTTTAGGACAGTGGATCCCCGTTGGGTGAGGCCCATCAACTCTGCCAGGGCCAGCCGCTTGATCCGCCCCTGCCGGCTGAGCACCACCAAACTTGCCTTGCCCGGATCCGGATCCAACGTGAAGGTGGCAACCATCGGCTCAGGGTTGGGAAGAAGGGTGAGCAGGGGTACCCCCCGTGAAGACCCAGTGCTGAGGGGGATCCCTGCGATGGGCACGGTAAAAGCCTTGCCGCCGGGGGTGAGCACCAAGATTTCCTGCTCCAGCGTGACGCATTCCAGGCCGACCAGCACATCTTCCCCCAGTTCCCGTTGCGCCGGGTTGCTGCGGGAGCGACGGCCAGGCAGAGGCAGGCGGCGCACATAGCCCTTGCGGGTGAATTGCAGCAAGAAGTGGGTCTCTTCCGTCTCTTCGCCGCTGGGGATTTGGGCCACTTCCGCTTCCAGCTCCGAGGCCGAGAGGATCTGGGTGCGCCGGGGATCCCCGAAGGTCTTTTTCAGGTGTCGCAGCTCTTTTTTCAAATAATTCAAGAGCTTGCGGCGGTCGCTGAGTAGCCCCTGCAGTTCTTCGATGCGGGTCTGCAACTGGGCGTGTTCCTGGTGCAGCCGTTCCCGCTCCAATCCCGTCAGGCGACGCAGAGGCATGGCCAAAATCGTCTCTGCCTGCTGGGGGGTACAGCCCAGGCGAGTTTGCAATTGGGCTTTGGCCGTGGTGCCATCGGGCGCTTGCCGCAGCAGCTCGATCACCCCCTCCAGATCCGCCAACGCCAGCAACATTCCTGCCACCTCTTCCGCCTTGCGCTGCACCTGCTGCAACTCGGCACGGAACATCCGGTTGAGGGTGGCCTCGCGAAATTGCAAAAAGTGTTGCAGGATCTCCTTGAGGCTGAGCTGCCGCGGTTCCCCGTTCACCAAAGCCAGCAGGATGGCTCCAAAGTTGCTTTGCAAAGGGGTGAGCTTATACAACTGCTGCAAAACCGCCTGCGGGTTGGCTTCTCGCTTGAGCTCCACCACCACGCGAATGCCGCTGCGATCCGACTCATCCCGCAGATCGGCGATGCCGCTGATGCGGTCTTGGTTGGCCAGCTCGGCCACTTTTTCGATCCAGGCGGCTTTGTTCACCTGATAGGGAAACTCGCTGATGATCAGGGCGGGTCGGCGGTGGCGTCCTTTGCCCGGCTGGATCTCCTCGAAGCGGGCTACCCCCCGCAGGGTGATGGAACCGCGCCCGGTGAGGTAGGCTGCGCGGATCCCTTGGGTGTCTAAGATTTGGCCGCCGGTGGGAAAATCCGGCCCTGGGATCCACCGCAACAGTTCCTCAGGGCTGAGGTCGGGATGGTCGATCAAAGCCAACAGGCCATCCACCACTTCCCCCAGGTTGTGGGGTGGGATATTGGTGGCCATGCCCACAGCAATGCCGGCAGAGCCGTTGAGCAGCAAAATGGGCAAGCGGGCCGGAAGAACGGTGGGCTCCGCCTGGGATCCGTCGAAATTGGGCATGAAATCGACAATCGCTTCCGATACCTGCTCCAGAAGCGCTGTGTGGCTCAGCTCCGCCAGCCGGCACTCCGTGTAGCGCATAGCCGCCGGCGGGTCATCATCCACAGAGCCGAAGTTGCCGTGTCCCGCCACCAGGGGATAGCGGCTGGAAAAGTCTTGTGCCATGCGCACCAGCGCGTCATAAACTGCCTGATCCCCGTGGGGGTGATATTTCCCCAGCACATCCCCCACCACCCGTGCGCATTTGCGGTAGGGGCGATCCGGCGTCAGGCCCAGCTCGTGCATGGCGTAGAGGATGCGGCGGTGTACCGGCTTGAGGCCATCCCGCACATCCGGCAAGGCCCGCCCCACGATCACGCTCATGGCGTATTCCAGGTAGGAGCGCTGCATCTCCCCCTGCAAATCGGTGGCAATCACCCGCCCTTGACGCGGCCCCCCGTTCGATTCGGATCCCAGTCCGTCGAGAGTCAGTTGCTGAGTCATGGCACAAAGGAGCGGAACGCTTTCCAGGTTACTGTAGCCGTTTCTCTGGTTCTTGCGAGGTGGGATCCCACACTGACAGGGGCTGAGAGACTGGAAATGCTGCTCACTATCCATCGAGTTGTATCCATGCGTTTCTCTGAAAGAGCTCAACCTTTGCTCGTTGTGGTATCGATCGGCGTGGGTCTGGCCCTCACAGGATGGCCAAACTCTGTCCAAATCTTAAGAGGCTGGGTACAACCTCTGTTGGCTTTGCTGCTTTATCTCACTTTCCTGGGCATTCCACTCGCATCTGGGGGAAAGGTTTTTTTCAGAAACTTGAGCAGGTTAATCGCGCTTCTAAAGCTGTATTGGCAGTGGCGTTGGCCAGTTTGTCGATCAACTTTCTGTGGACTCCGATTTTTGCCTGGGGATTGGGGGCTGTTTTTTTATCGGATCTGCCAGATTTGTGGGTTGGCCTGCTCATGTTGATGGTAACTCCTTGTACGGATTGGTATTTGGTTTTTACAGGGATAGCGGGTGGAAATGTGGTTTTAGCAACGGCCCTGTTGCCTGTTAATTTGGTTCTGCAAGTTTTGCTTTTGCCAGTTTATCTTTTGCTTTTGGCAGGAGATTTAGTCGAATTAAATGTTGAAATTTTATTGTCAGGCTTGTTTTGGATCCTTTTCTTGCCTTTGCTGGCAGCAGCACTCACACAATACTCCATTCGGCAAATCAAAACGGAACGTGGAGAGAGGGGATCCCTTGAAAGCTATCAAGACCGGATTAGCATCATGCAGATTGTGGCTTTGAATCTAGCGATAGTTTTTATTTTTGCCACTGAAGGAAGCATTCTCGCTGAGAATCCAGCCCTACTTTTCAAGCTTCTGCCTCCCATTCTGGTTTTTTTTCGCCGTCAACTTCCTCTTGGCTTACCAGGTCAGCCGCTGGCTGGGTTTGGCTTATGAGGAGTGGGTCTGTTTGACCTGTACAACCTTGGCTCGCAATTCTCCGCTTGCTTTGGCCATTGCTGCTTCTGCTTTTCCGCAGCGTCCGTTGATCCTTCTGGCTTTGGTGATCGGCCCCCTGATCGAGCTGCCGGTTTTGACGATTGTTGCCCAGATGCTGTTGCAAATTCGACAGAAGAGATGCTGGAAGCAGGCTCGACGCTAGTTGAGGTGGCGCTCGGCCAATTCTAGCCAACGGGCGGTCCCGGAGTCGATGGCGGCGGTTAAGTCTGCCAGTTTCTGGGCTAACTTTTGCACTTCGCTGTAGCCGCTGGGAGGGTTGCGATAAAGGATCTGCTCAATTTCAGCTTTTTCTGCCTCCATCTGCGGAATTTGGCTTTCAAGCTGCTCATATTCCCGTTTTTCTTTGAAGGAGAGTTTTCTGCTTTGTGGGATCCTATCAAGCTCTTTTTCAGGCTGGGGAATGAGAGGGACAGACTCAGGGCGGGCGGATTTGATCTCACTCTCTTGGCGCTGCTTATGCTCCAGATAAACAGAATAGTTGCCAGGATATTGCCGGATTTGGCCGGATCCCTCAAAGGCGAAGATGCGATTCACGGTGCGATCCAAAAAATAGCGGTCATGAGACACCACGATCACACAACCATTGAATTCTTCCAGATAGTCTTCCAATACTGCCAAGGTTTGCACATCCAGATCATTGGTGGGCTCATCCAAAATCAACACATTCGGCGCTTGCATCAACACCCTCAACAAAAACAAGCGGCGGCGCTCACCACCGGAAGTGGAGTGGGGCATATTGTTGATTGGGGGGAAAGAGAAAGCGCTCCAACATTTGCGATGCGGTGATCGTCTCCCCATCGGCAGTTTTCACCAGCTCTGCCACTTCTTTGAGGTACTCGATCACCCGTTGGTCGGGGTTGAGGCTGAGATCGTCAGAGTGTTGGTCGAAGTAGCCAATGTGGATGGTGGGGCCAATCTCCACTCGGCCCGCATCTGGAGCCAATTTGCCGATGATGATATTCATCAAAGTCGATTTTCCCGCCCCATTGGGGCCAATAATGCCCACCCGATCATCGGGGGCAAAGGTATAGGTAAAGTCTTGAATGAGGAGTTGGTCGCCGTAGGATTTGTGGATCCCTTCTAGCTCGATCACCTTTTTGCCGATGCGACGCCCGGCGGTCGCAATATCCACTTGTCCCAGAGCTTGCTTGAATTCTTGATTTTGTAGGTCTTCGATGCGCTGTTTGCGGGCTTTTTGCTTGGTGCTGCGGGCTTTGGCGCCTCGTTTGAGCCATTCCAATTCCCGCCGTAAGAGATTGGCATACTTGCGTTGGGATCCCTTTTCGACCGCTTCAGCAGCCGCTTTTTTCTCCAGGTAGTAAGAGTAGTTGCCGCTGTAGGCATACAGATCGCCGCGATCAATTTCCAGAATGCGCTGGGTAACCCGATCCAAAAAATAGCGGTCGTGGGTGATCAGCAGCACTGCCCCAGCAAAACGATTCAAATAATCTTGCAACCATTCCACCGATTCGGCATCCAAGTGGTTGGTGGGCTCATCCATCAGTAGAGCATCTGGCTCTGCCAAGAGGGCTGACGCAATGGCAATCCGCTTACGGTATCCCCCCGACAAATCGCCAACGCGGGCCTGAAAGTCTGCAATGCCCAAACGGCTGAGAATGGTTTTGGCCTGGGTTTCCAGATCCCAAGCGGATTCCACCTCGATACGCTCGCTAATACTGGCCAACTGGGATAACAGACTGGGATCCCCACCTTGATGGGCCAAGCGATGGGAAAGCTCCTCGTAGGCTCGGATCAGGCGCATTTTTTCTCCGGCAGCCGCAAACACCTGCTCCAGCACCGTATGCTCGGGATCCATCTCTGGCTGTTGGGGTAGGTAGATTATCCTCGCCCCAGAACTGACCCAGAGGTCGCCCCCATCGATGGGTTCTAGGCCAGCGATCATCTTGAGCAGTGTGGATTTTCCGGAACCGTTGGTGCCGATGATGCCGACTTTATCGCCTTCTTCTAGGCTGAAACTGGCATTCCTCAGGAGTTCCTTGATGCCAAAATCTTTGCGAACGGAGTTGAGGGTGAACAGGGCCATGGGGGATCAGGATGCTGGGATCTGCAGGATAGGTCTGCAACGATGATACTGTCCGGCTCGATCCTGACTGTTGCAGGACAACAAAAAGGGATCCCCGATCGAGAAGGGATCCCATAAGTGAAAGATCTGCTGGAGAGGATTTAGAGCTTGTACTCCACGCCGCTGGCTTTATCAATAGTGCGGATCACTTCCCAATACTCTTTGTAAGTGATGGGAATGAACTGCTCCTCACCACTCTTGCCAAACTCTTCCGCTAGCTTGGTGCCTTCCCACTCAAAGGTGAAGAAAGCCTCTTTCACTTTTTCCGCCACTTCTGGGTGGAGGTTGTAGACAACTCCATAGGCTGTGGTGGGGAAAGTTTGAGATTTGTAGATGGTGCGAATTTTGCTGGGATCAATCGTGCCCCGCTTGGCCATGCGGGTCATCACGGAGTTGGCAATAGCCGCCGCCTCGTAGTCACCGTTAAACACACCCAAGATAGAGTTCTCGTGGTTGCCTGAGAAGACAGTTTGGTAGTCAACCCCGGGCTTCATGCCAAATTCCGCTTTCAGCAGCGCCGAAGGAGCCTTAAAGCCAGAGTTGGAGGTTTCGCTAGTGAAAGCCAATTGCCGACCGCGCAGATCTTCGATGGATTGGATATCGCTATCGGCAGGAACGATGATCTCCATTTCGTAGCCGAAGCTGCCATCCAAGCTGGCCATCATAGCAAAAGGACGGAAGCCCACCGCATTCACCGCCAAAGGGACAGAGCCGGTGTTAAAGCCGGTCACATGCAAACGGCCCGCCCGCATCGCTTCCAACTGAGCAGCATTGGACTGCACTGGGAAGTATTCCACCTTCTTGCCGGTTACCTCTGCCAAGTGATCGAGAAACTCAGCCCAAACGTTCTCGTAAATTGAGGGATCCTCAACGGGGGTGTAGGCAAAGATCAGGGTATCCGGATTGATCCACTCGTTCGGATCTTCCGGCACATCGGCAATCAAATCGCCATCGCGGTCGCAGAAGCGCACATCCATCTCCGGCGGACGGGGGCAATCTTTGGCCCGGGCATGCACCAGTCCAGACAGGGCTACAGAAGCACCGGCCACGGTGGCAACTAGCCCCACGAGCAAAGAGCGACGGCCTGCCAAGAAAGTTTTCATCATAGTGTCCATTGACTCCTCAATGAGGGCTTAGTGTTTCTTCAAGGAACTGATAGAAAATAGCAGGCTAGAGTTAACTTTTCGTTAAGCGAAGATTAAGAAAAGGTAATCTCCACTCAAAATCCGCAGAATTTCAGAGAGGGATCCCAGTGATTGCTACTGATACGCTGGGTTTACCCGTAGAACTCACTCCCAGGCCCGAATGGCCGAAATGGCCACCAGCAAGCTACCAAAACCGACAACACCCGCCAAAAATGCCCCAAAGTGCCCTTCGGTTTCGGGTAGCTCGTGCTTCAGCACTTGAAAGATTAAAACCCCCGCTACAAAGGCAATGCTGGCGGCTAAGGCTATCTCCGGCAAAATGGCCCTTTGCCCCATCAGCCAACCGACAAAAAGGGATCCGATCAACAGCCAACGCCCTTGGTGCTGAAATAAGTGGGGATGATGCTCAAATAGATCTTTACAGACGATGCTGAGGTGGATAGCCAAAGCGATGGTCAGCAACAGGCAACTGAGCCATTCTTGCACCGTGTGTCTTAGCAAATAACCCTTGCTTGGAAGATTGGGCCAGCCCCTCTAACCCATATACCGTAACAATGCCCAGCAACATGAGCAGATGAATGTGTTCAATCAAATAGCCCAACACAGGCACTTCTAGGGGCATCAAGTGTTGTTGCAGCTCCGTCACTTCCGCCAAAAAAGCCGTGAACACATAGGCCAGAGAAATCCCTCCACCCAGAGAGAGCCAGTAGCGCTGCGGAATGTTGTGCAGGAGTTGCTGTAGCCGCCGGGTGAAGAAGATCACCCCAATCAAGGTCAGCAGAAGGAGTAGGCTGAACATCTTGGCACCACAACTTGCAGAACTGTACCCACGTAAATACGCGGAGGAACTCCCTCGCAGATACCTTGGGCCGTCAGGCTGGGAGCTGGATTGATGAACCCTGCAAGAGAAACTCCTCTCTTATTACCCCCGCTCCAGCTGAGAATGCAGCCCATTTTGCCTGAGAGTGGGCTGAGAAACCGCAGATCAACCGCTTTTTCGTCCTCCTTGAAACCATTGACCTTGGCATCATGCTATGAGTTGATGCGACGGGATCCGATACATCAAGCCATGCCCACCCCCCCCATCCGCTTTGGCACCGACGGCTGGCGAGCCGTGATCGCCGATGGCTTTACTTTCCAAAACTTGGCCCTTGCCGCCCAGGCCAGCGCCCAAGTATTGGCCCGCACCTACCCCGGCGAAGGGATCCTGGTCGGCTACGACAACCGCTTTCTTTCGGAACGCTTTGCCGCCCACGTTGCTGAGGTGGTGGCCCGCCTGGGGATCCCAGTTTACCTCTCCACCTGTGTGGCCCCAACGCCGGCCTTTAGCTGGGGTGCCAAGGAGCGGGGCTGCCACGGCGCTTTGGTGATCACCGCCAGCCACAACCCCCCCCACTATTCCGGCCTCAAGGTCAAGGGGGGATTCGGTGGCTCCGTGCCGCCGGAAGTTACCGCCGCCATCGAGCAGGAGCTGCAAAGCCTCCAGCCTCTTGGATCCCACAAGGCCCCCATCCACACCTGGGATCCCTGGCCCGGCTACCTGGCTCAGCTCAGCCGCTTTGTGGATCTGGAAAAGCTCAAGGGATCCCCGGCCAAGATTTGGGTGGATGTCATGTTTGGCTCTGGCGCTGGCGGCCTCAAGCGCCTCTTGGGGGAGAAGGTCATTGAGTTGCAGGCGCATCGGGATCCCTTGTTTGGGGGATTTCCCCCTGAGCCTTTGCCCCAAAACCTGCAGGCTTCTGCTCAGATCATCGCGGCGGATCCGGCCCCCTTGAAAATGGGCCTGGTCTTTGATGGAGATGCCGACCGCATTGCCGCCCTGGATGGGCAGGGCCATTTCCTCAGCCCGCAGATCCTGATCCCCATCTTGATCGACCACTTGGCGGGGCGACGCGGCTTACGGGGCGAGATTGTCAAAACCATCAGCGGCTCCGAGCTGTTTGTTAAAGTTGCACAGCACTATGGCCTACCGGTTACGGAAATGCCGGTGGGCTTTAAGTACATCGCCGAGCGCATGATGAGCACCCAGGTGCTGTTGGGCGGGGAAGAATCGGGCGGCATCGGCTACCTGGGCCACATTCCCGAGCGGGATGCTCTGCTTTCGGCCCTCTATCTCATCGAAGCGGTCGCGGAAACCGGCCAAGATCTCAGCGCCCTTTACCGAGCTTTGCAGGAACGGGAAGGGTTCACCTCTGTTTACCTGCGCCGCGATCTCCACCTCGCGGATCAAAACCAACAAACTGAGTTATTCAAACGGCTACAGATGGATCCCCCGGCTGAGATTTTGGGGCAGAAAGTGATCAAGCATTTCGACAAAGACGGCCACAAATTTACCCTTGCCGACGGCAGTTGGGTGATGATTCGCGGCAGTGGCACCGAGCCTCTGCTGAGGTTGTACTCAGAGGCGAAAGACCTAAAAGCAGTGAACGCCCTCCTGGATTGGGCAGCAACATTGGCAGCTTAGTTCAGATCCGAGTACCAAGCCCTACGATACTGATCCGAAAAGCACGGAGTGACATACTCCCGCACTCATGCTGACGCAAAGCGCTCCGCGCCGCTAAAGCGAAAGAGTGCGGGCTTCTCAGTGACTCCTGTGAAGGACGTTTCCTGAGCTTTAAGAACGGGATGCCCCACCGCTCTGTATTTGATGTTTATCGCCGCGTTGTGGTCTCGGCTCAGCTCTAGCCCACAATGCGGGCAAGAGTGCCACCTGTCTTGAATGGTCTTCGGTACCTTTTGGCCGCACCGAGAGCAGTTTTGGCTTGTGCCGTTTGGATCCACTGCGATCACCCTCAGCCCAGCTCTTTCAGCCTTGACTGCGAGAATCCGCAGGAATTGCCCCCACCCGGCATCATAAGTAGATTTCGCTAGTTTGGTTCTGGCAATACCTTTGATGTTGAGCGCCTCATACGCAATATGCTTTCCCTTGCTTACCAGCTTCTTGGCTGTTTTGTAGTGGAAGTCTTTACGCTGGTTGGCCACCCTGAGATGAGCCTTGGCCACCCGCTTCAGGGCTTTCTTACGGCGGTTTGACCCTTTCTGCTTGCGGGATAAAGACCGCTGCAGCCTCTCCAGCCGCTTTTGGGCGCGGCGGTAATACTGGGGCACTGGGACGGACTCCCCCGTATCGGTCGTCAAAAAGGAGTCCAGCCCCATGTCGATCCCCATGGTGTTCTCCAGTGTTGGCAGGTCAGGAGTGAACTCGGGGACAGACGTATCTTGCAGGCTTAATGTCACATACCACCCGTCCGCTTTGCGGGTGATGGTAGCAGTCTTGATGACAAAACCGTCAGGCAAAGGACGGTGCTGAATCAGCTTAACTGTGCCAATCTTGGGCAGATGAATGAACTTCCCCTGAAGGCAGTCCTGCTTCATCTGGGGGAAGGTGAAGGAACGATACCGGCCCACCCCCTTGAATCTCGGCCTCCCTATCCTCTTGCCGTTGCGGTCGCCTTTCAGCCAGCGGTCGAATGCTTTGTGCACTCGCTCTACGCAATCTTGGAGGACTTGCGAGTGGACTGCTTGGTATTCGGGGAACCTTGCCTTGGTGTTCACCAAGTCTCGTTTTTGGGAGTAGACATCCGGCCTGTCTCTCAGATCAGGCAAATGACAGATTAAAGGGCAAGCGTTGATATCACAGCGGTTTTGCTCCCACCAGTTAAACCGCTCTGCCAGCCGATAGTTGTACTGCTTGCGCAACAGCTCCAGCCATTGCTCCATCAGGACAACTTGACTGGGCGTAGGCCGCAGGCGGTACTGATAGGCAGTCCTCATCTTAAGCGTACTCAGAAACCGCTACACTGATTATAGCGCCAGCAGGGATTAGCGACCATGAAGCATGATTTTGTTTCCAGCGGCAGAGCTGTATCTGATTTGAAGGCACACTTGGTCTTAACCACCAAGTACCGACGCAAGGTATTTACTAGAGAAATGTTGCAGCGATTGCATGAAGTTATGTATGACCTCTGCCAAAAGTGGGGCTGCAAACTTATTGAGTTTAACGGCGAGGCAGACCATGTTCATCTGCTGTTCCAGTACTACCCGCAGGTGGATCTGTCCAAATTGGTAAACAACATCAAATCCGTCTCTAGTCGCAGGATGAGAAGCGAGTTTGCGGACTACATCAGCAAGATATACCGGAAAAATGTGCTGTGGAATGAATCTTATTTCATCGCTTCATGTGGTGGGGTAACAGTCTCGGCATTGAGCCAGTACATTGAAAGCCAAGGTACTCCCGCCTCTCATCCCGACCCAAGCGCTCCGCGCCGCTAGCGCGTTCGCTTCAGCGGGCCGTAGGCCATACGTCCTGCGGACAGAGGGCGGGGCTTCTCGGCGGACTAGCTAAGCGCGCCCAGCCCCTGAGGAGACACGCTGGGGACTTTGGATTTGATGTGATCAGTTCCATCACCCCCTCCTAGCTTTGCACAGATTTCTTAGAGGCGATATTTGCTATTCGACTTTAACTGAAACAAACTTTTGAGCTGAAATCGGAGGAATCGAAGAATCGGTAACGGTCACCAATGCAGAGAAAGAAAGGCCAATGGGGGGCTGGTTTGCTGCCGCTGGACATTGAACGGAAATGATGCCTGTTGCGGGGTCGAATGCGAAGGGTGCTGCGGGAGCTGGCTCAGCTTTGAAAGTAAGAGGACTCTTAATGGTGCCGGTAAGAGTAACTTTTGGAGGCACAGTAAGCTTCAAGTTAAGTTTAGCGCTGCAGTTCACCGACGTATCGTATTCAATCCTAGATACTGGCAGGTGGCGGAGTTGGCAGCGCTTTAACTTCAACAGGGATCACAGCACTAAGATCGCTGGTCAAGAAATTGGTAGCAGTGGTCAGAGCTGTATTGAGCTTAATAGTGACTGAGCCTGCAGCTGCACCATCGGTCAGGCGAATAACCGCGAATTCCTGAGGTCCTTTGTTGCCTTCCTTAAAGACTAGCGTGCTGGTCGAAACGGTAAACGGAGCGCCTGGCACAAAAGGATTGGGAGTTCCGCTCACATCCAATACAACCTGCCCACCAATCGGAGCTGCTGCTTCGAGCGTAACCGCTACTTTAGCAGAGGTTCCAGCTGGAGCATTCTCGCCAAATGTAATGGAGGTAGGCTTAACAGCAATGCTAGGCGGTTCAGTTTGCAATAAGGTAACTGGCACAGCGATATTCACACTGCCCACCGGATAATTGCCAGCCGTTGTGGCAGGGTCGCGGGTAACTGTGATGGTGGCATTGCCCGCTTGCGTGGCCGGGATCAAACGAGTTAACCCAACTTTGGGTGTATCTGGGGATTCCGGTGGAATGACGACGGTTACAAAAGAGGCAGCCGTTGTAGAAATGCCCACCACCTGTGGGTTATTGCTTTCCACCTTCAACACCAAACTGCCATTAGCAGGAGCTTTGGAAGGCGTAAGGGTTATAGTTTCGGTAGAACCAACAGTTGTGCCTTTCGCAAACACAACTTTTTCCGGCGTAACGCTAACTTTCCCAACAGGGAACGGCGTCGGGGGAGGAGAAGGGAAAGGAGTAGAAGGAACAGGGATCTCCGCCTTAATGGTGGGAACAGGAGCAGGAGAGGGAATCGGAGGAATGGTTGGGGCTGGGAGAGGAGGTTGGATAGCAATGGTAGGAGTTGGTAAAGGGATCCCTGGGGCTATAGGAGGTAAACCCACCTCAGTGCCTCCGGTAGGTACGCTGGGCGTTTGCGGCGGAATGATCGGCCCAGGAACAAAGCTAGTGGCACTTTTGTCGTTGGATTGCTGACAGCCGATCAAGCTTGCCGTAGTGAAGAAAACAGCCCCCGCGCTGCCTAAAGCCCGCAACCAACTTCTTTCAGTCTTGAACTTTTGCACCTTCATTTCCTGCCACCTTCGCTTACAAAACGGAAGTCCTCTCCAAAGCCGCATCACCATTGGCTGCTAGTTAGCTACTAGAGTGATGGGAGGAGCTGCACTGGGTAGAGTCTGATTGTTCGACACAAATAGCAGCGGCAATGTGTAGATCCCAGGAGCCGTTGCTTGAATGGAGACGTTCACCTCGCAAGTAGCACCTGCTGCCAGAACTCCGCCCGAAAGGTTGATGATCCTTGTTCCCGGTATTGCGCCCAAAGTGCCCCCGCAGGTATTTGGATTGGCAATGCCGGCAGGTGTGGGAGGATTGGCCACGACCAGCCCCTCTGGCAAGACTGCCTGGAAGCTGAGACCACTCAAGGGAATAGCGCCAGCCACTCGGTTATCGACTACAAAGGTGAGGGTAACAGGTGTATTGACCGGCGCTGGATTGGGCAGTAGGAAGCGAGCAAACAGGGGCGAGGGTCCCACAGGAACCGGCGTTGGCACAGGAGTGGGGCCTGAGGTAGGCGTAGGTACAGGCGGCAGAGGAGTAGGAGTTGGAGTGGGAGTTGGCTGAGGAAGGTTGCCACAGGGTGGAATGGCAAAGCCGCGCACCTCGTTTCGAGTTTCCCCTGGATTGAAAATTGAGTCATCAACCCGCAAAACTTGTCCAAAAGCATCTCTAATAGTTAGGACAAAAACAATGTCATCTCCTGTCAGTATTTCTTGGTTCTCGATCCTCCTACTTCCCTTTGAAAAAATCCTCAAGTCATCGAAAAACCTAGGATCCGTTGGAAACGTGTAGCTAAAGTTGAAGCCGTTAGCGTCAGTGAACGTGTTGCCTCTCCCAATCAGCAGGTTCCTAAACTGACTCAGGGCCTCAGGCCGGATTACGCTGGTAACATCCGTTCCACAAGTGATGTTCAAGACCTGAATGTCTACACTCGCAATTGTTCCTCGGACAATCAGGTTGGTCAAGTCCACTCTGTAAGAGAGCGATGCAGACGGCTGATCGACATCAAAACCACCCTCCGGCCCAAATTGCGGCGGATCCGGTAAGTCGGGCTGAATGGGCGGCGGCGTGATGGGGGCAAAGTCCGGCCCGGGGCGAAAGGTGATGGGCGTGAGGTTGGGTGAAATGGTAGGGGCAACCGCCACCGGAGGGGGTGTAGCTCCGTCGGCAGTCAAGAGGGGCGGCAGCCCACCAGTAGTCTCGCTGCTACAACCAGTGACCAGGGCCAGCGAAGCCCAAGTTACCAGAAGGGAAAGGCCACCGCCGCCAAGGGCTGAGCCAGAACGTCGTTTCATTGGGGAAGTCTCCACTCACTCACACCACAGCAAATCTTTCCGACAGCGTCCAGCCGGGATCCACTGAATTTACCCCTGTACATTGACAAGCAAGATTACGAGGTATCCCGTTTGAAAGGGGGATGACTGCTGTTAGTTCTACTGCATTCCAGGGCGTTGTCAAGCGACCGGCAGAGCAAATCCAAGAAATTTTTCCGGAAATGGCCCATCCCCTAGATATGGGGTATCATAGCCTCGAGCAGGGGCGGCCAGCTTACCTGTAGCGTTGGGGTTGGGTGCCTTTCCCTCCATTTTGTGTGTGGATTTCCCCAGATTAGGGTGTGTGAGGAAGTGCCTTATGAACTTCAAAGGTCGCTCATTAGCGGTTTTGTGTGGAGTCTTGCTGCTAGGCGGCTGCGGCGAGGTTAATGAGTCCCCGACCTTGCCTGGGCCCGTCCAGGTGGATCCCACGGCGTTTGTCTCGGCGCAGGAGTACCGCTTTACCCCCGGCTCGGTGCTGGAGACCACCAGCCTCCGCTTGGACTATGTCAATCCGAGGTTTGACAACGGGATCCCTGTGCGTACCAACCCCTTGCAGGGAAGCGGTGAAGCTCGCATCGCCAATGTTGAAGCCCGCATCTTGCCCGTGAACGAGATCCCAGCCACTGAGCTGACGATTGACTCAACTCTTCGCTCCAGCACCCTGGCCGTCCAAATTGGGCGAACCACACCGCTGGTGAATATCACTGCCTTTGGACCCAACGACGGCAGACTATCTACGCAATTTAGTATCGCCGGGCTGGTTGCAATTTCGACCCTCCCCAACGACCAGCGCATTCGAGTGAACACAACCTTTAGAGCCGCCAGGGAAGGTACTGTCTTGACTCTCACCGTGCGCCGAATCTTGGTGAATAGGAATGGCAACCAAGTTGTCCTAGAGGGAGATTCTTCTCTCATTGTCCGCACCACGGGGGTACTCTATGAAGATCCTGGCCCCAACGGCGACCCACCAGCAGGAAGCTTCGTGAACCCAACAGAAGGAGTATCTGCCATTCTCCAGACAGGTAGTTTCTCCGCCAGCTTTGTGGTGCGGCAGCGAGGTGTTGCGGGCGATGGCACTCCTGAGGATGCCTTGGCTCTCTTTGCCCGCCTGAACTTCCGGCCCAACCAGGCGGAGATTGTCTATCGCCCTGCCCAGGTGGGTACGCAGTCGGTGCTGTTTGCTCCGGATCCGACTCGACCGAACATCTTGCCCAACCAGTTGGTGCGTATCCGGCGCCTGTTGAACGGCCGCGTACAGGCGGAGTTTGATCCAGCCAACGTCAGCACAGTCCTCAACTTTGTGCAGGTCAGCCCTCCACCGCGACCTTTCCCCACCCCAATTCCCCAGTTACCTGTTCCCACTCGTCCGGATGCCCCAACAGCCTTTGATTACTTTTTCTCATTGCGCACAGAGCGCTCTACGGGTACCTTGCCCGGCTCGCCTGCGGAAGGAGACAACCCTCAGCCCGTTATCCTTCAAGGCATTGTGCCCACCACAGGAGATTTCGTCTTCCGCACCCTAGCCGGGGCGCAGTTGGCGGGGCCGTTTAACCGGCTTGATATTGGTGGGGGAACCCAAAGAGGGAACCTGAACCTTGTCTTCGACCAAACCACTTCGGCAGAGCGGATTTCCGGTCAGTGGTTCCTGGAACAAGAGTTCCCCACCGGCAACATTGAAGGTGGGACGGCGGATGAACCAGGAACTCCTGCTACTCAGGAAGGGGCCATTTTGATCATCCGTGGGTTCTTTGAGGGAACGGAAGTACGGCTGTAACCCAGGCAATCCGTCTAATCTCCAACCAGGGATCCACTCCGGCTTGGCTCTTGTGGCTGAGCCTTTTTTGTCTGTTAAAGCTTGGGCAGATCGCTGAGCACCACCTGTGCGCAGTTGTGGCCAGGGATCCCGGTCACTCCGCCTCCTGGGTGCGCCCCTGAGCCGCAGAGGTAAAGGCCGGGAATGGGGGATCGATAGTCGGCCAGGCCGGAGATGGGCCGTAGGTTGTAGCTTTGATCCGGCGTCATTTCCCCGTGAAAAATGCTGCCCCCCACAAGGCCGAAGCGGGCCTCCAGATCCACGGGCGACAACATCTGCCGTGCGATCACGGCGTTTTTAATGTTGGGGGCAAATTGGGCAATTTTGTCGATTACCCGATCGGCAAATTCCTCCCGTAGGCCATCGTTCCAGTCTCGCCCTTTGGGTTGGTAGGGCACAAACTGACAGAAACAGGAGAGAATGTGCTTGCCTGGGGGAGCCATCGTCGGGTCGGTGGGGGATTGGCTGTAGATCTCGATAAACGGATCCCGGGAAGGGATCCCGTATTTGCAATCATCCCAAGCCCGCTCCAGATAGGCCACCGAGGGAGCAATATCCACTGTGGCAGAGCTGACAACTTCTGGGGGCACTTCAGCAGGGGCTGCTGTGTAGCGAGGCAATTCTTCCAAGGCCAAATTGAGCTTGTACACCGGGCCTGAGGTGCGGTAGTGCCGTTCTAGCCGGTCACGCAAGTCTGGGGGCAAAGAGGAGCAGAGCCGCAAAAAGGTGATTTGGGGATGGGCATTGGAGAGAACCGCCCGCGCCCGCACGGTTTCCCCCGATTCGAGGATAACCCCAGCGGCCTGCCCACTCTCCATCAAGATCTCCGCCACTGGAGCAGACGTGCGGATCTCCACCCCTAAGTCCAGAGCTGCCTTGGCCATCGCTTGGGTAATGGATCCCATCCCACCGCGCACATAGCCCCAGACCCCACGCGAGCCAATGGCCCGACCTACCGCATGGACTAGCCAAATGTAGGGCGTACCTGGAGTCATCGGCCCGGCAGAGGTGCCGATCAAAGATTGGGGAGCCATCGCCGCCTTGACCTGCTCCGACTCGAAGAATTCATCCAAAAGATCGGTGGTCGAGAGGAGCATGATGCGGCGGAAATCGTCTTCATAGCCAGCAGCTGCAAAGCGATCCGCCAGTTGCCCCAGTGAAATCGGCGGCTGCATCAAAGTTGGCTCCACCACCTCGTTCACCCGATCCCAAAACTCCTCCCAGCGGTCGTAGGCTTCCGCATCTTTGCGAGAAAACTTGGCAATTTCCGCTTTGCTCTTGGCGCGGTTATCGGCATACAGGAAGAGGTGCTGCCCATCCGGGAAGGGCATGAAATAGGAAGGTTGCTTGGCATAGACCTCAAAGCCATAGTCCGGCAGGCGCAGATCGCGGATGATCTCCGGTCGCAGCAAACTACAGGAATAGGAAGCCACCGACACGCGAAAGCCTGGGTGAATTTCTTCTGTAATGGCAGCCCCACCAACGGTGTGATAGCGCTCCAGCACCAGCACTTTTTGCCCGGCCTTGGCCAAATAGCAAGCGCTCACCAGCCCGTTATGCCCGGCCCCAATCACCACTGCGTCGTAGCTCATCAACAATCCTTTTGCAAATGCTTCCCCACCCACAATACTCCTGCCAGCCAAGATTCGATCTGCCGGCAAGGGATCCCTGCCTTAACCGATGGAAAAAACCTGATCCAGACTCAACTCTCCAGCCAGGATCCCTGGGATCCCAACTTTCTCCTTGGGGGTGTAAGCCTCTCTTTTTTGGTAAACTCCCGACTCTATTGGCAAGCTGTACGTCTCTAGGCAGTTCTCTTGCAAGTTCAAGATCCAGTAGTTGGGGATCCCGGCTTTGGCGTAGAGTCCGAGTTTGACTTCCCGATCATAGGTAAGGGAAGAATCAGCCACTTCGATGATGAGATAGATGTCTTCGGGCTGAGGATGCCGAGAGCGGTACTCATCCTGCTGAAAGCGCACAATGGCAAAGTCGGGCTCTGGCTCGTGATTGGGGGGCAGTTGCACCGGATCCTGGGTGCGCACAATAGCTTGCTCCTGCACAAGGCCCACCAACAGTCGGTACAGGCGGCTACAGTAGGCGGCGTGCCTCTCCCCTTTCGTCATCTTTTGAACCAGGAGCCCGTCAATCAGCTCCAACTGATTGGGCTCTTCAATCTGTCCAGACTCAATCAGTCGATGAAACTCCTCAAAGGTATATCGCCTGATATAGGGATCCAATCGGGCGGCTAGAGTCATCGACCAAACTCATCAGACCCTAAACTTCATATCACCACTCTACCAACTCACAAAAAAGGGATCCCTGGACAAGCCGAGGGATCCCTATTCAGCAGGTTATGGGCTTGCTACCCCGACTGAGAGGCTGTCGAGGCGATAACAAAGGCCGCGTAGGTCAGCACGTAACCCACCGTGAAGTGGGCCAGACCCACCAGACGACCCTGCACAATCGACATGGCCACCGGCTTATCCTTCCAGCGGATCAGCTTGGCCAAGGGAGTGCGCTCATGCGCCCACACCAAGGTCTCGATCAGCTCTTGCCAGTAGCCGCGCCAGGAGATCAGGAACATGAACCCGGTTGCCCACACCAGGTGGCCGAACAGGAACATCCAGGCCCAAACCGCCAGGTTATTCATCCCGTAGGGGTTGTAGCCGTTGATCAACTGGGCGGAGTTGGCCCAGAGGTAATCCCGCAGCCAGCCCATCAGGTAGGTGGAGTTCTCGTTGAACTGGGCAGTGTTGCCGCTCCAAACCCCAAGCTGCTTCCAGTGCCAGTAGAAGGTAACCCAGCCGATGGTGTTCAGCATCCAGAACATGGCCAGGTAGAAGGCATCCCAGGCGGAGATGTCGCAGGTGCCGCCCCGACCCGGGCCATCGCAGGGGAAGCTGTAGCCGAAGTCTTTTTTATCCGGCATCAGCTTAGAGCCGCGAGCATCCAACGCACCTTTCACCAGGATCAAGGTGGTGGTGTGCAGGCCCAGGGCAATGGCGTGGTGCACCAGGAAGTCACCCGGGCCAATGGGCAGGAACAGGGATCCATTGGGATCGTTGATGGCCTGCAGCCAGCCCGGCAGCCACACGTTGCCGTAGTTGGGCCAAGCAGTAGAAGCAAGGCTGTCGGGGTTGGACAACAACACATCCATGCCGTAGATCATCTTGCCGTGAGAGGCCTGGATGAACTGAGCAAACACCGGCTCGATCAGGATCTGCTTCTCCGGCGTGCCAAAGGCCTGCATGACGTCGTTGTGGACGTACAGCCCCAGGGTGTGGAAGCCCAGGAACAGCGATACCCAGCTGAGGTGGGAGATAATCGCTTCCTTGTGATCCAGCACCCGCGCCAGCACGTTGTTCTTGTTGGCCTCAGGATCGTAGTCCCGCACCAGGAAGATGGCCCCGTGGGCAAACGCCCCCACCATTAAGAAGCCAGCAATGTACTGGTGATGGGTGTAGAGAGCCGCCTCCGTGGTGTGATCCATGGACATGAACACGTAGGGGTTGAGGGCGTACATGTGCTGCGCCACCAGCGAGGTCACCACCCCCAGACAGGCCAAGGCCAGAGCCAACTGGAAGTGCAGGGAGTTGTTGACCGTGTCGTAGAGACCTTTGTGGCCTTCTCCCAGCAGGCCTCCGAAGGGAGTGCCCTTGGGGGGGTTGTGGGCGCCAAGGATCTCCCGGATGCTATGGCCAATGCCCCAGTTGGTGCGGTACATGTGGCCGGCCACGATGAAGATCACCGCGATGGCCAGGTGGTGGTGGGCCATGTCCGTCAGCCACAGGGACTGGGTGTTGGGGTTAAAGCCACCCAAGAAAGTGAGGATGGACGTGCCCGCCCCTTCTGCCGTGCCCCAGACATGGTTGGCCGTGTCCGGGTTCTGGGCATACACCCCCCAGTTGAGGGTAAAGAAGGGCTTCAGACCTGCCGGGTGGGGCAGAGTGGTAAGGAAGTTGTCCCAGCCTACGTGCTGCCCGCGGGACTCGGGGATGGCGACGTGTACCAGGTGACCAGTCCAAGCCAGGGAGCTGACCCCAAACAAGCCGGCCAGGTGGTGGTTGAGACGGGCTTCAGCGTTCTTGAACCAGCTCAGGCTAGGCCGGAAGCGGGGCTGCAGGTGCAGCCAGCCGGCAAACAGAAACACCGCCGCCAACAACAACAGGCCGATGGCACCGGTGTAGAGATCGCCGTTGGTGCGCAGGCCAATGGTGTTGAACCAGTAGTACAGGCCAGAGTAGGCCGCGTTGACGGGGCCGCCGCCCCCCGGTTGGGTAAAGGCTTCCACCGCTGCCTTGCCAAAGTGGGGATCCCAGATGGCGTGGGCGATGGGGGTGACACCCGTGGGGTTGGCTACCCATTGCTCATAGTTGCCTTGCCAGGCAATGTGGAAGACGTTGCCAGACGCCCACAGGAAGATGATTGCCAGATGGCCAAAGTGGGTGGCGAACAGCTTTTGGTAAAGCCGCTCCTCCGTCATGCCATCGTGGGTCTCGAAGTCGTGGGCGGTGGCAATGCCATACCACAGCCGACGCGTGGTGGGATCGCTGGCCAGGTCTTGGCTGAATTGGGGAAAACGAGTTGCAGTTGTCATGATTCTCTCTTCCTCCTTGCCTTAGCCGAGTGCGCCGAACCGTGCCAGGAAGAACGCCCAGGTGGTGACGATCCCTCCCAACAGGTAGTGGGCCACACCGACCGCCCGACCCTGAATGATGCTCAGAGCGCGGGGTTGAATGGCCGGAGCGACTTTTAGCTTGTTGTGGGCCCAAACGATGGACTCAATCAGCTCCTGCCAGTAGCCGCGACCGCTGAACAGGAACATCAGGCTGAAGGCCCAGACAAAGTGAGCGCCCAAGAAGAGCAGCCCATAAGCCGACAGAGCCGAGCCGTAGGAGTTGATCACCTGCACCGATTGCGCCCACAGGAAGTCCCGCAACCAGCCGTTGATGTTAATGGCGCTGGTGGCAAAGTTGCCGCCGGTGATGTGCTCAATCGTGCCATCGGCGTTGACGGTGCCCCAGATGTCGCTCTGCATCTTCCAGCTGAAGTGGAAGATCACGATGGAGATGCAGTTGTACATCCAGAACAGCCCCAGGAACACGTGATCCCAGCCGGAGACCTGGCAGGTGCCGCCGCGGCCCGGGCCATCGCAGGGGAAGCGGAAGCCCAATTTGCCTTTGTCCGGGATCAACCGGGAAGAGCGGGCAAACAACACCCCCTTGAGCAGGATCAGCACCGTGATGTGGATGGTCATGGCGTGGATGTGGTGCACCATGAAGTCCGCCGTGCCCAGCACCATCGGCATCATGGAGACCTTGCCGCCCACAGCTACCACGTCGCCGCCAAAGATGGGGCTAACCGAGGCGCCCACATAGGGAGCCGTGCTGGCAATGGCCGAAGTGTGCAGCGACTGGATCCACTGGGCAAAGATGGGCTGCAGTTGGATCCCGGTGTCCGAGAACATGTCCTGCGGACGGCCCAGGGCTTGCATCGTGTCGTTGTGGACGTAGAAGCCGAAGGCGTGGAAGCCCAAGAACAGACACACCCAGTTCAGGTGGCTGATGATGGCGTCGCGGTGGCGCAATACCCGATCCAACACGTTGTTGCGGTTCACCGCCGGGTCGTAGTCCCGCACCATGTAAATGGCCCCGTGGGCAGCACCCCCCACCACGAAGAAGCCGCCTATCCACATGTGGTGGGTAAACAGGGAGATCTGGGTGGCGTAGTCGATGCCCATGTAGGGGTAGGGGTTCATGGCGTACATGTGCTGGGCCACGATGATGCTCAGGGATCCCACCATGGCCAGGTTGATGGCCAGCTGGGCATGCCAGGAGGTGGTGAGCACTTCGTAGAGGCCCTTGTGGCCTTCGCCGGTGAAGGGGCCTTTGTGGGCTTCCAGGATCTCTTTAATGGAGTGGCCGATGCCCCAGTTGGTGCGGTACATGTGGCCGGCCACGATAAAGAGCACGGCAATGGCCAAGTGGTGGTGGGCTTGATCGGTTAGCCAGAGGGCGCCCGTTTGCGGATCCAGGCCACCCTTGAAGGTGAGGAACTCCGCGTATTTGCCCCAATCCAAGGTAAAGAAGGGCACCACCCCGCTGAAGATGCCCCAATCCACGCTGGGGAACATCTCCTTCATCAAGGCGGGCTTGAGGATGAACTCGTGGGGCAAAGGCACCTGATCCGCCGGCACGCCCGCATCCAACATCTTGTTGATGGGAATGGCCACGTGGATTTGGTGGCCAGCCCAGGCCAAAGAACCCAGCCCCAGCAGGCCCGCTAGGTGGTGGTTGAGCATCGATTCCACATTTTGGAACCACTCCAGCTTGGGAGCCCGCTTGTGGTAGTGGAACCAGCCGGCGAACAGGCACAGCCCGGCCATCACCAAGCCACCAATAGCGGTGCAGAGGAGTTGGAACTCGTTGGTGATGCCGGCAGCTCGCCAGAGGTGAAATAGACCAGAAGTAATGCGGATCCCTTCGAAGCCGCCGCCCACATCCCCATTCAGGATCTCTTGGCCGAAGATGGGCCAGACCACTTGGGCGCTGGGCTTGACGTTGATCGGATCCGCCAGCCAAGCAGAATAGTTGGAGAACTGAGCTCCGTGGTAGTACATGCCGCTCAGCCAGACGAAAACCACTGCCAAGTGGCCGAAGTGAGCGGAAAAGATCTTACGAGAGACGTCTTCTAAGTCGCTGGTGTGACTGTCGAAGTCATGAGCAAGAGCATGGAGGTTCCAGATCCAGGTCGTGGTCTTGGGGCCACGGGATAGGCTGCGGTCGAAGTGCCCCGGCTTAGCCCATTTCTCAAATGAGGTGGGAACCGGATCCACATCAACCGACACCTTGACCTTCGGCTCTCGCTCCTTTGGCGTAGTTGTCATCAAGAACTCCTCTCTTGCGACAAGGAACGAAGCATCCCTACCCCTTGGCAGAAGATTCCCCCAGGGCAGGACTTACCTGGCATTATAGGTCAGGGTTTGTGAGCCCTCAGTTGCTTCACAATAATTAAACGAGGGATCCCTTGTCCCATCGAGGCTGGAGTCGATTGGCAATTGTTCTTTCGATCATAGATGTAAATATATGTAACGAATTTTCAGTCGACCCAATGGGTTCTAATGAAGGGTTGAAACCAGACAACAAGCAGCAAGGGATCCCCTGGGTGGGGATGTGTGGTAAAACCCTGGCAGCCCTTTTGCAGATACCACCCTATGACCCTAGAGATTCCCCGTCGCCAATACGTCAGCAACTACGGCCCCACCGTAGGGGATCGGGTGCGCCTGGCGGATACCGAAGTAAACTACCCGACTCCGACCGCTAAAGCGTTACAGAGCGGGCTTTCAGTAGCCCTGAGCCTGCTCTGCTCTACCAGAGAACAAAACAGGCCCGAACCTCTAGGCTGGTTTACGACAGCCCCCAAAAGCGCAATCACATTCGCACCATTCAAATCCGCATCTCCTCCCCATCCACAGTGCCCACACTTGAACGACTTGCCACTGCGGTAGGACTTGCCCTGCTCAGGGTGGATGTGTAAGCACCGGTGACAGGTCTGCGACGTGTAGGCAGGCGGCACAAGAACCAGAGAAACCCCTGCAGCCCTCGCCTTGTATTCCAGAAACTGACGTAGTTGGTAGAACGCCCAACTGTTGGCCCTGCGCCGCTCGGCTTTGCTGCGCGGCTGTTGATTGACCCTTTCCCGGATCCCTGTCAGGTCTTCCAGGGCAATAGCGCTATTTGTCTCCTTTGCCCTAGAGACAATAGCTTTGGAGATGCGATGATTGACCCACGCCTGAAAGCGTCTCTCCTTGCCAGACAGCCGTTGCAGCAGTTGACGGCATCTGCGCCGCGAACTGCGGGTGCCCTTACTGGCTTTGCGTTGGAGTGCCGCCCTCAGCTTGGAGTAGTGGTCTCGGACTCTGTTCAACTGCTGTCCATTCCAGTTATCCCCTTCTGACGTATGGGCAATATCCGTCCTCCCCAAGTCCACCCCCAGCACTCTACCCGTGCCTTGCGGTGGGGATGGCTCCGCTTCCACACAGATCTGAATAGAGTAGGAACCGTCTTTGCGCTTGACCAGAGTGGCAGATTTGGGATTGGAGCCCGCCAGCCGTTCTCTCTGGTAGCGGCCAATCGCCAGCTCAAAGCGCTCCCGACCCTCCACCGTGGTCAGCGACACCGACCAGTCTTTCTCGCGAAACGAAAAGATACGAGCGTCGTAGGTCGCAAAGCCTCTCTTGAACGCTTTGACGGGGCGGTTTTTCTGTCGGGCAACTTTACGGGCACCGGCCAGCCGTCTGCAGACCTGCTGAGCCAAGTTACTGGACAAGCCGAACCGGGCACGGATTTCGCGGTAGCACAGAGACTGGAGCTTAACGGCGTTGGCGACTTTCTCCGGCGTGTTCTGGTTGACCCAATTCAAGGCTTGGCCAAAAGCCTCCAAAGTCGCTTCCAATTTGGCGGCTTGCGACTGGTACGCCTTGAGCTTGCAGGATACGGTCAGGACTTGGGTCATGGTTCTATCATAACTTCCGCATTCCTCCCGGCACTGACCCTACGGGTACAGTGCGGGGCTCCTGCGATTTCTAGCTGAAGGGGGGCCTGATTGCCTACGCCCAAATGGGGGATCCCAATGCTTCCATTCCAACCCCGCAGCCGGTGTACCCTCGCCCCATGTTCGGCAGCTTTGGCCGCGCCTTGACCGAGACCAGCCTGCTCTTTGTCTCCCAGGCTGCCCTAGACCTGGGGATCCCGGAAAAACTGGGGATCCAGCGCCGGGCCGTAGCGGTGAAAAATTGCCGCGAGATCGGCAAAGCGGATTTGAAACTCAATACCGCCACTCCCCACATTGAGGTGAACCCGGAGACCTATGAAGTGCGGGCCGATGGAGAATTGCTCACCTGCGAGCCGGCAGAGGTGCTGCCCATGGCACAACGGTACTTTCTGTTCTAATTTTGGGAGAGTTTGAGAGCTCTATTGAGCGTTTGATCGGTAACCCAAGCATGGGCCACCTTGTTCTCCGCCACCTCAGCAAGCGCTTCCACAAGCGAGGGATCCCTGTCCTCAGGGATTTGTCTTTGAGCGTGGAAGCAGGGGAGATCTTTGCCTTGCTGGGGCCATCGGGCTGCGGCAAGTCCACCACCCTCAATCTCATCGCCGGTCTGCTGGAGCCGGATCCCTTGCCCTATCCGGGGGAAATTTGGCTGGACGGGATCCCCCTCAACCCTCTGCCGCCGGAACGGCGCGGCGTGACTTTGCTGTCCCAACACAGCCGCCTGTTTCCCCACCTGAGCGTGGGGGAGAATGTCGCTTTTGGCCTGAAAATGCGGGGCATTCCCCGGGCAGAGCGGGAGGCTGCCGCCTGGCGCATGTTGGAGCGGGTGCAATTGGCCGGGTTTGCTCAGCGTCGGCCCAGTCAGCTTTCTGGCGGACAAGCGCAGCGGGTGGCCCTGGCGCGGGCTTTGGTGATTCGGCCCAAGGTGCTGCTGTTGGATGAACCTTTATCGGCCCTGGATGCCAACCTGCGCCAAGAGATGCAGGCCCTCATCCTGGAGCTGCAGGCGGAAACAGGGGTGACGACGGTGCTGGTTACCCACGATCAAGCAGAAGCCACAGCCATGGCCCAACGCATCGGCCTGATGTTTGAGGGGCAGCTACACCAGGTGGGATCCCCTGTGGAGTTCTATCAGCAGCCGCGCTCCGAGCGCATTGCCCGCTTTTTTGGCGGGGTCAATTTTTTCGATGCGCAGGCGGAGGGTCACCAACTTCGCCTCAACAACGGGATCCGCTTGAAAAGCGCCGTGCCACTTCAAGGTCAGGTGCGGCTGACGGTGCGTCCGGAACAGGTGCAGGTGCTTCCCCAGCCGCCCGGCTTGGCCGACAATGTTTTCTTGGCCCAGGTGATGGCGGAACGCTTTGCGGGCACCCAGCGACGGCTGACCTTACAAACCCCTTGGGGCAGTCTGCAGGCTTGGGTGGCTCCCCACCAAGTGTTTGCGCCGGGGCAGACGGTGTGGATCCACTTGCCGACAGAGGCTCTGTGGCCTGTGGAGATTGGCGGGGATCCCTCACCCCCAGCCCCTTTCCCCAAGGAAGAGGGAAGAGTTTAAGTTGAATCTGGAACCTGAAAGTTGGATGGGGGTGGAGGCAAGGCTATGCAACCCAAAAGCGTTTTCTGGAAGCGACGGCAGGTATTGGCCGGCCTGGGATCCCTGGGAGCTTGGGCGTTGAGTCAAGGCTCTCCGTTGGCCCAGAATACCTCACAGAGTTCGGTAGATCTGGGATCCCTGAGCTGGGCGGATATTCTGGAGCGGGCGCGGGGCAGCTCTGTCAACTGGGCCATGTGGAGCGGCAGCGAGGCCATCAATGGCTTCGTGGATGGCTGGGTGAAAAGCCAGTTGCAGGAGCGTTATGGCGTTCGCTTGAACCGGATCCCGCTCACGGATACCGTTGAAGCAGTCAACAAGGTGATTGGGGAGGTGCAGGCCGGTCTGCGCAGCGGCGGCAGCATCGATCTCATCTGGATCAATGGCAACAACTTCCGCACCCTCAAGCAGGGGAATTTGCTCTTCGGCCCTTTTGCTGAGAAATTGCCCAGCTTGCCCTTCTACGATCCCGCCGATATTGCAACGGATTTTGGCCTGCCCACCGAGGGCTATTCTGCACCCTACACCGGCAACTACTTTTTGATGGCCTATGATGCCGAACGGGTACCCAATCCCCCCCAGAGCCACGCCGAACTGTTGGCTTGGGCAGAGGCCAACCCAGGGCGATTTACCTACGTGGCCCCGCCGGATTTTCATGGCAGCCGCTTTTTGTTGAGCGCCTTCTATGGTGTGACCGGGGGCTATGCTCAGTACAGCGGGCCGGACTTCGATGCCGATCTCTGGGCGCGACAATCCCCTGCCCTGGTGGAATACCTGAGAAAGCTGGATCCCTTCCTGTGGAGACAGGGCCAAACCTACCCGCCCACCTTTGCCCGCCTGGCGGAGCTTTTTGCCAACGGCGAAGTGTGGCTCATCCCCACCTTTATCGATCAGGTGATCTTACGCAAGGGCAACGGCCAATTTCCTCCCAGCACCACCCCCTATGGGATCCCGGGCACCAGCTTGATCGATCCCTCGTTCACGGCCATTCCCATCAATGCGGCCAATCCTTGGGGGGCGATGGTCTTGGCAGAGGTCTTGGCCAGCCCGGAGGGGCAATTGGAAAAGTTCAAGCCGGAGGTTTGGGGGGATCTGCCGCTCATTGATGTCAGCCGGTTGTCTGCCGACTACCAAACAGCTTTTGCCCAGCTGGAGGCTGCTGCCGGGATCCCCATTCAAGAGGCCATTGCTGGGGCAGTGCCCATCGTGAACTCCGAATACACGGTGCAACTGGAGGCCCTCTGGCAGCAACAAGTCTTGCCGGGATAGGGGTCACCCAGCCTCTCTCTCTTGGGGATCCGACATTGCGGGCAATGGCGGAGCAGGATCCTCACCTTGGGGCAACCAAACTTGGAAATGCGTCCATCCATCCGAGCTGTTGACGGAGATATTCCCCCCCATGTGCTCCACCAGTTGCTTCACCAAAGCCAGCCCCAGGCCGGTGCCGCCGTGCTTCCAGCGATCCGATTGCGGGATCCGGTAGAACTTCTCGAAGATGCGGGGCAGCTCTGCTGTTGGGATCTCGCTGCTGTTGCTGCAGACGAAGAGGATCCCCTGCCCTTCTGAGACAACCCGCAGGTGGATGGATCCCTCGGGGGCCGTGTACTTGATGGCGTTGTGCAGCAGCTCGCGCAGAATGCGCCCCAAGCAGGTGGGGTCGGCCCAAAGCGAGGGGATCCCTGCCTCCAGGTGCAGTTGCAGGTGTTGATGTTTGGCTTGGGCCAAAGGCTGAGCCCCGGCCAGCAAATCTTGTAAATACCGCGGCAGAAAAATATTCTCTGGTTGCAGCAGATACGTCCCGGCTCCCAGCCGTCGCATATCCAGCAGGTCGTTAATGAGCTCGATTTGCCGGTTGCACTCTTTCAGGGCAATGGTGAAGTAGTGCCGCTGTTTCTCGGGGTTATCGCGGGTCATTTGCAGCATTTGCAAGGCCATGCGCACATTGGTCATGGGGGTGCGCAGCTCGTGCGAGACGGTGCTGAGGAAATCATCCTTCAGCAGATTCAGCCGCTCCAATTCCTTCACCTGCGCTTGGGCTGCTTGGTACAAACGGGCTTGGCGGATGGCCAGGGCACATAGGTTGGCCACCTGATAGGCCAGTTGAATCTCGTCTTCGGAAAACTCTTGCTCCGGCAGCCGCTCCAACAGCAAAGCTCCCAGCCGCTTCTCTTTGTCCCAAAGGGTGCAGGCCAGCAGCCGCACCCAGCGTCCTTCCTTCCGACAACAGCAGTGGATTTTCCATTTCTGCTGTGAGGAAGAATGGGACTGCAGCAGGCGCAAGAACTCCGGGTCACTGGCGTAGTCTGGCCCATGCAAGGGATCCGCCCCGCCATCTTGAGCCACGTCAGAAGAGAGAGAGGGGGAGTAGCAGTAGCCAGGGATCCAGGTTGATCCATCGTCTGAGAGCAAGAGGATATGGCAGCCGCTTAGGTTGAGTGCCTCGGCCAGGCTTTTGACCACTTCTTCCAGAATTTCCCCCTCATTCAGGCTGGCCACCATCTGGCCGCTGAGGGCGCGCAGCATCGCCTCAAAGCGAAAAGCCTGCTGCAGCTTGGCCGTGCGCAGCTCCACCTGGGCTTCCAGCTCGCGGTTGAGGGCCTGCAACTGCTGTTCTGCCCGTTTCTGCTCGGTGATCTCCCGCCCCACCGATAGGATCTCCACCAGGCGGCCTCGGCTGTCGAAAATGCCCTGATCTACCCAGCTAATCCAGCGGGACTGGCCGTTTTCTCCGGGATACTCCCGCTCGCTGCAGTAGAAAGGATGCTCAGGCGTGAGAGCAGCAAAAGCTTGCAACACCTTAGCCTGCTCTTCTTCCGGCAGCCGATCCCGCCAAGGTTGGCCCACCACCTCCTCTGCCCGCCGACCGAAGAAGCGCAAATAGGCAGGATTGACATAGGTGATGCAGGTATCGGGCCGAAAGCGACAAATGAGCTCCGTCTGCTGTTCCACCACGGCGCGGTATTCTTGCTGCTGCTGCCAGAGACGATCCAGCAGGGCCTGCTGAGCTGCTGCCGCCTGCTGCCAGGCTTTGGTTAGCGTCTGCACCTCCTGGATGGGGCCGGGATCCAAAGGAGGCCAGGGCTGGAAACCGCTGTGTATAAATTGCTCGGCTACTTGGGTGAGGCGGCGCAGGGGACGGGAGAGAGCTTCGCCGAGGAGGATCCCTGTCCCCAGCATGCTCAGCAATAGCCCACCCCCCAGCAGCGCAGCCTGTTGGGCGCCCCGATGGACTTCGGCCAGAAGGGTTGCCTCTGGGATCCCATGCACAAAATAAAAGCCCAGCCTCCCTTTACTCTGGAGGGACTCCACCTCCGCCCAGTAGGGGATCCCGCCAACCACGAGGCGCAGCGAATCTTGGGAAGAGGCCGTCCCCCAGGAGCCCACCTGCTCTTGCACAGCCACCAGCAGCGGATGGGGAGCAGGCCCCGCCGTACTGGCCACCACTTGCCCCTCTTCGTCCAGCAGAAAGCTCACCCCCACAGCAGAGCTGCCTTGTACTCGTTCCAGAAAAGCCTGAAGCTGCTGAATGGACAGGGAAGCCAATAAGCTGCCGTAAACCCGCCCCCCCGAGTCGGTCAGGGATAGGGACGTCAGGATCAGCCGCTCTGGATCCTGGGCAGGAAGCTCCGCAAAAAATCGGGTTACCACCCAAGTGTCGCGGATCCCTTCCGACTGCAGGAGCTGGGGAAACCAGAACAACCGCCTCAAATCCACAAAGCCTAACTGCCTCCTCAGGCCAGTGGGATCCCCTGTCTCTGGATCCCGTTGGCGGCCCTGGGCGGATCCCGGCAAGAGGCCGGGGGTGTGGTAAGTCCAGATCGACCCATCGGCGTGACGGCGGGCGATCACAAACCCCCCTTGAGCCGAGACAAAGCCGACATAGCTGAGCTCAGGAAATGGCTGCAACTGGCGGGCAAAGTGAGCTTCCAGCACCTCTAGATCGGCTGGGCTGGGGGTTGTCAAATCGGGCAGCAGCCCCCCCCTCACTGCCCCTTGATTGAGGGCATTGATCTGAAGGGGAATTTGCAAATATCTGGCAAGATGCTCTTCGGTGCGGTCGGTAACTTCCCGCCTCAGTTGCTCCGTCAAGCGCAGCGCCAGGTGTCGCCCGCCCTGCCAGGAGAGATAGGCCACTCCCCCCACTCCCCCTGCTACTGAGAGCACTAGGGGCAGCAGCAACGCCACCCGCAAAGGAATGGAGCGGAAAGGCCACCGGGATCGCACTTCAGAAGAACTAGAGGAAGACGGCATGGGATCCCTCACAGAACCTCAGGCTTGGGGAGGTTCCAAAGCCCGCTGCAGAGTGCCAAGGCCGATCTCGGCCGCAATAGCCAGAAGGGCCACTGGAACCGCCCCCACCAGCAAGATAGCGTTGTCATAGAGAGCAAACCCCAGGGTGATAAAAGTACCCAGCCCTCCTGCGCCGATAAACGCTGCTAGCGTAGCACTGGCAATCACCTCAATGGTAGCCGTTTTAACACCAGCCAAGATCACCGGCAAAGCCAAAGGGATCTCCACGTGCCGCAGTACCTGGCCAGGAGTCATGCCCATGCTCAGGGCAGCTTCACGCAGGGCCGGCTCAAGGCTGCGGAAGGCCACATCCGTGCTGATCAGAATGGGGGGCAAAGCCAGAAGGGTTAGAGCCACAACTGCCGAACGGAAGCTGAGGCCGAAATAGGGGATAGCCAAAAACAAAATGGCCAAGCTGGGGATCACCCGCAGGCTGCTAAACGCATTGATCACCACCAGAGAAAGCATCTGGGAGCGGGAGCTGAAAAAACCCAGCGGCAAACCCAACAGCAGCCCCATTCCCAAAGGCACCGCCACCAGTTGCAGGTGTTGGACGAAAGCTTGAAACAGCATGTCGCTGTGGTTCTGGGCGTAGGCCAGGGAGCGGGCCAAAAGGCTCATCTAGAGGTGTGTGGATGACAGAGGGATCCAAGACAAGCCCCAGTGTAGCGCCGGCAGGCGATCTTGACAGTGCGGAATAGTGCAGAGCGGGGATTTAGCACCAATCAGGGAGATGGGGTCACTCCAATTTCGGTCTCCGACCTGCTAACGCGGTGCAATCAACCTCAACTTTCTCCCAAGGATTAGAACCCACAGCGCCGCCTGCCGACAAAAATAACCATCTGTTTCACTGCCCATCTGAGTTGCCATCTCTATCCTGCTGATCTTTCTCAATCTTGTCTGGATCCCTGCTTGGGGCCTGGTTGGCTTCTCGCTCTTGTAAGCGGCGGATTTGCGAGCGCACCTGCAGAGCAATCTGTAAAGCAGTCTCCAGGATACGACCCTGTTCGCTGGCCTGCTCGCTCACCTGCAGAGCTGTCAACGCTGCCAAGTTATCTCCAAAGAACTCGCTCTGCTGCTCGATCAGGTCTTCGTTTTGCCGCAAGATCCGTTCGGTTTTCAAGGCGCGAATGAGATCGGCCCGGGTCAGTTTCAGGGCTTCGATCACCTCAGCCCTCTGGGCCAGCTTCACCTCGGGGTTGCCCGCTTCCACCAACTGGTCGTTGACATGGATGGCCTGGATGATTCGGTTGTAGCGATCCACCTCCCCCAGCAAATTCAACAGCAGCGGCATGCGGCGGCTGCGGAAAATCCAATAGGCTTGGCCCAGAGCGGCAATGGCCGCCAGGATCCCCCATTCCACCAGCCAAGTGCCCCAAGTGGCCTGTAGGCCAGGGATCCAAATCCGCCCCACCAGAGTCAGCAGGGATCCCCCTGTCCAGAAGGTCAAGAAACGCAAGAACAAGTCCAGCGTCACCAGCAAGCGTAGGAGATCCCAGAAAGCGGAGAACTGGCGCAGGCGATCCTTAAAGCGACGAGCAGGCTGAGGCCGATACAACCAAGCCACCGGCACTTGAGAGAGGCTTTCAACTTGAGCTGGGGAGATGATCAGCTCTTGTAAGTCCCGCTGCATCGCCATTTGCTCTGCTGAGGCTGGGAAGTTTTCCCATTGTACTTGCGACCTTGAGCAGCTTGGGCTTGCTCAGGGATCCCTTCCCAGAAGGGAAGCTGCCTGGCCAAGTCTCGATAGAATGGGGTTCGCTGGGCTGTTTGCGTCTTCACGCCCTCGTGCTCACGTTGTAGGGCAACAGTGAGACACAAGACAGCTCGTCAAACGCAAAGGAGAAGAGCAGGGTGACCAGCCAATTGCGCCAACTGAAGGCCCATCTCGCTGAACCGGAAAACTTTGCCCCCTACGGACAGGTCATTTGCCCCACTCCCGATCACAAACCCTTCGACAGTCAAGATGCTCAGTTGTTCTTGAATCAAGGGCAGCCCCGCTTTTACATCATGCGCTTGCCTCGCCGCGGCCTCAAGTTTACTCAGATCACCCACCACATCCGCTGCACCCAGTGCCTGGGATCCCTGAATGGCAAGGAGTGGTTTATTGGTGTTGCACCTCCTGCCGATGAGCTGCACGTGGATCAGATTCAAGCCTTTCGGGTGCCTGGGGATCGCTTTATCAAGCTGGAGATGGGCACTTGGCATGCCGGCCCCTATTTTGACCACGAAGAGTTCATCGATTTCTACAACTTGGAGCTGGCCGACACCAACATCACCGATCACGAAACCATAAACTTACTCCAAACCTACAACCTGGAGTTCCAGATCACCCCCTGACAAGCTTTTGGGGATCCCTTATCAATCGGGCAAAAAGCAGCATTGATCACAGCAATCTTTCGCTTGAGCGCAAGAAGAGTTGTGGGGATCCGTACTCCACTATGGGTGGAGAGAGAAAGTGGGCTTGGATCCCAGTCCTAGTGGATGTAGCCGACTTGGGTGAGCGTTCCTTGACTTGGGCTTAACAAAGGAGGGGCGCGGGGAGCTATAAGTCCCGCGCTGTATGCAAAGCATCAGCGTCGGGATACATGGACTCCCCGCACTTGTCGATTCTCT